>JBGASE010000254.1:0-3717 GCA_044229875.1 Pyrinomonadaceae bacterium
GTTCGGTGATAGAATCGACATCCACTTCGATGCGCTCAGGAAGTCCCTGAAAGGCACTTACGAGTTCGACAAGATCTTCGAATTCCAGATATCCTTCAGCGATTTCAAATATCAACTCGACGAGTCTGATGATCTTTTCCGGGCGATCCAGTCCACCGGCCGGGTTCGCGATCATTCCAAGAAGGTCGTCGGCACCATGCGGGGATCTCGTCCGCGGACCTGAACGAAGCGCGCATACCCAGGAACCTTCCATCCCCCAAAGGACGAATTGCGGATGATGGCTGAGAAGATATCGGAGCTTGCTTTTTAGCTGGCGGCGAACCGGAAATCTCTCTCTCAAATATTGCCGGAAACAGTTGAGCGTGACCGAGTGAGTGTAACCGCGTAGGTTCTTGATGTCGGAATTTCCGTTGGATCCGTTGCGTTTTAATGCGGTGATGATCTGCAACCGGACGTTGCCGGCTATTTCAAGTGCGTCTTGATTTAGCTTTGAACAATCATCGGCACGAAGCGTAACATGCAGCTTCGTTCGCAAGGTTCTTTCGATGATCGGTTGAACGTCTTCTTCGAGCGCTTTCGCGAGGTCCGAGCTGCTCTCCGGATTATCCGGTTTACTCGCGAAAAGAAAGATTTCGGATTGGTCGGTCATCGCCGTTTTGGCGTCATCTTAACTTGTTTCGGGAATAACACAAACTGCTTAGCCGCCTACTCAGCGCCTTTCCAAATCGATCCCGGTTCTAAGTGTTTCGAGAACTATGCTGAGATCGCCGTCTAACATCGCGTTTACGTTGAGCCAAAGGCCGGTGAAGAAGCGGCTTTCGATGACGCCGTCCGCGTTCGGATCGAGTTTCACGTATTCACCTTCTTCAAGCGCGAACCAATCTATTGCACGGTCGTCGACGCGCCAGATGATGTATTCGCGAACGCCGTTCCGGCGATAGGTCTCTTTTTTCTCGACGGTGTCGAAAGAAACCGAACTCGACGCGATCTCGACAACGAGTTCCGGCGCGCCCTCGAGATAATCGTCCGTCGAAAAATACGAATTGCCGCCAAATTCCTCTTTGACGAACAAAACCGCGTCCGGCTGAGGCTCGTTGTTGACGTCGAGCCGGACGGTCGAATTATCCGCAAAATCGACGCCGGGCGTAGCGGCACAAAAGTTGAAGAGCCATCCCATGATCCGGGCATGAGGCTTGGCGTGACGGGTTATTCTTACGGGTGAAGCCATGTATACGATCCCCTCGATGAGTTCGGCCTTGACCTTCTTCGGCATCGCATCATAACGACGCTCGAATTCATCGCGCGTCAGGCGGTCGCCGTTTTCGAGCGGCGGGATGAAGTCCGTCCGGTTCCGGTCAGTCTTGTGATGTTGTGTAAAGGTCGCCATCGTTTCCGGCTATTCTAACGGATTCGAAAGATCAATAAAAGCTAATTTCTCGGGAACACGAGGATGGCGTCCGAGACACGGCGTTCGCCTTCTTTGTCCGACGGACGGTTGATGATCTTGCCGTCGAGGTACATTGACGTCGAACCGCCGCCGTCGAGATTCATTGCGTCAACCGCGCCGATTCCGAGCAGGAATTCAACCAATTCCTTGAGCGTCATACCGACGCTGTATCCTTCCTGTCGGCCGTCGACCGCGACCATGAGCAGTTTGCCGTCATTCATGATCGCAACGGCAGATCGCGGATGCCGCATTTCGGCGAACGATTGCGCGGCTTTTTCCTCTTTCCAGGTCACCTCGACTTTTCCGCCGCGGATGAGGCGCGGGACGCCGCCGACGATATCTTCATACGGCCCTTTGAATTCCGACGAGAATCCTTCGGTGATCAGCACCAGCTTCTTGCCCTTTCGGGCGATCCGCAAAAGCTCGGCGATCCGGTTGCCGGACGCTGAAACGACGAAACCGTCTTCAGGGATACGGCTGCTGCCGGCGCTGTTCCTGATCTCGGAAACTTTGTCGCGTCTGACGATGACTTCGACGCCGTCCGGTCCGGTCAGGGTCGATCTACCGAAATCGGGCGTGTATATCACCAGATCGTCGGCCGTCCGTTCGCGGTTCGGCGCTCCGCGAACTCCGGATGATCTGAGATCGGTAACGACGTACCCGTTGGTGCCGATCCGCGCGATCCGAACATCGGTTCGCGCCGGGCCGTTGAAAATGAAAAGCGACGTCCGGTCGTTGACACTGTCGCTCAGCAAACGGTTGTCGACGACGAAAGTCCCCGCGTTGTCACCGGCGAAGAGGCTCGAGTCAAGCCGGAAAAAGCCGGCGTTGATCGCCGCCAACGCGCCGTTGCGACGTGCGATCGACGAGGTTTTCTCAACCCCGATCGCGGCGTCGAGGGCATGCGCGGCCTGAAGCCGGACCTTTGTCAGATCAAGCCGCAATAGGTTGATCCGGAGCGGTTCGGCGGCGCTGCCGGCGACGACCTCGGCATGCTCGATTCCATCGCGGACGATTTTGTAATTCTGTGCCGGCACGGCAAACGCAAACAGCAGGACGGCGGCGATCAGTTTGTACACGATTCATTTCTCCTTGGTTTTTACGACCGCGCCAGGTTTTGCTTGCGCTCCGGCGCGCGATTCGCGAGAATTTTGTAAACAATATGAAGCAAATCACCGAGCGGGTTCAACTTCTCAATGACAGATCGGTCAATACTGCGGGCCGGTATGTTCTTTACTGGATGCAGATGTTCAAGCGAACATCGCAAAACCATGCGCTCGAGGTCGCGATCCGCAAGGCGAATTCGCTCAACGTCCCGCTTGTCGTTTACGAAGGGCTCAAATACTACTATCCGTGGGCCAGCGATCGGATTCACACCTTTATCCTCGAAGGCGTCGAAGAGCGTCGTCGTGCGCTCGCCGATGCGGGGATCCGGTATGTTTTCAATCTTCAGAAAAACGAATCCGCGCCCGGTGGAACGGTCGCGGCGCTCGCCCGCGATGCCTGCTTGATCGTGACCGACGATTTTCCGTGTTTCATCATTCCGGAGCATAACCGGCGCGTTTCGGAACGGGCTGATATACCCGTTTTCGCAGTCGATTCTTGCGGCGTCATTCCGATGTCGCGGTTTGAGAAAGAGGAATTTGCCGCCCGCACGATCAGACCGAAGATCCATCGCATCTGGGCCGATTATCTGAAGCCGTTTGCCGAATCAAAGGTCAACGTCGACGGCGCGGGCCTTGAAGTCAATTCACCGGAGACTTTCGTTGACGACATTCCGCGGTTGGTCGCCGAATGCAGCATCGATCATCAGGTTTCGCCGTCACCGATCTATCGCGGAGGAAGTCTGGCGGCGCGCGAGCGTCTGTCGAAATTCGTCGATCAAATCCTTCCTTTCTATGACGAAGGACGCAACAAACCTGAACGCGACGGCAGTTCGCGGCTGTCGGCGTATCTTCATTTCGGCATGATCTCGCCGGTCGAGATCGCGCTTGCGGTCAAAGGCGCCGATGCACCGGATGACGCAAAAGACGCGTATCTTGAAGAATTGATCGTGCGTCGCGAACTCGCGTTCAATTTCACGCGATTCAATCCGCATTACGATTCGCTCAAGGCGCTCCCCGACTGGGTTCAATTGACGATGAGGAAGCACGCCGCCGACGAGCGCGAATTCGTTTACACGCCGGAGCAATTTGAGCGCGCCGAAACTCACGACGAACTGTGGAACGCCGCCCAGCGCGAATTGGTCGCGACCGGGGAAATGCACAACT
>JBGASE010000063.1:0-16867 GCA_044229875.1 Pyrinomonadaceae bacterium
GGAACTATGATTTCTGGCGCATTGTTGCGCTCATGATCGCCGCCGTTCCGATCGCCGTTTTGACCAACGCCGGACGCGTCACCGCGACCGGCATCATGACATATCGGATCGGAAAACAGGCGACCGAGGGACTTTTCCACGATGCTTCTGGTTGGATGGTCTATGTTGCTGCACTCGGTCTTCTGATCGGCGTCAACTGGGTTTTGAGGCGTCTGATGCCGAAAACCGATCCGGTCACGGCAGAGCTTTCGCGCGCCGTGCCGTCCGTCGTTACATCAGTCCCATTTACGGCCGCGATCGTCGTCATCATCGGATGCGGAATATTGATCAACTGGTTCGATCGCCGCGGCGAATCCGTCGCCGACCGCCGACCGCTGAGCGAAATGTCGATGAGTCTCGGCGAATGGCGCCAGAAAGGTAGCGAAATCCGTTTCGGTGAAGCGACCGAGAGCGTACTCAGGGTTTCAGACTATACGATGCGCGAGTATCTTTCGGCGGATGGTCGGCTGGCCAATGTTTATGTCGGCTATTACGCGTCGCAGCGATCGGGATCGACTTACCACAGTCCGCAAAACTGTCTGCCGGGCGCCGGATGGGTGATGAAAGAGCCAGAATTGATCGACGTGCCGCGCGGCGACGGAACAAGCTTCAAGGCAAACCGGTTCATTATCGAGAACGGTATTTATCGCGAAGTGATGATCTATTGGTATCAGGGCCGTGGCCGGACCGAGGCGAGCGAGTATCGCGACAAGATCAACACCGTAATCGACAGCGTTACGCGCCGGCGAAGCGACGGGTCGATGGTTCGTGTCATGACCTCAGTCGGCAACGACGAAACGGCCGCCACCGAGGCGGCAGTTCGGCTCTCATCGGAGGTCGCGTCGCGCCTTTCGGAATTCGTTCCCGAATAGTCTGAATCGAAAATCAAAATTCATAATTCGAATGAGATTCAAGAATCAAGATTCAAGAATCAAGATTCAAGGAATTCAAGAAATCTTGGAGCCCGTCGGAATATTCAGAATCACCAGTTGCTTTGCGCCTTGGCGTCCTTGCGGGAAGACAAGCCCGGTGTTCCCGCAAAGAGGCCCAGGCGCAAAGCGATCTTGAACCCCGCTTTAAGAATTAAAATTCAAGAATCAAGAATCAGGATTCAGATTCAGGATTCGATTCGCGACACCCGTTGATTCTTGAGTCTTGATTCTTGAATTTCTTGAATCTTGAATATTTCTTGATTCTTGAATTTCTTGAATCTTGAATATTTCTTGAATCTTGAATATTTCTTGAGTATTTGATGATTGTTTTCGGATTCCCATCTTGTGATATCCTCTACACATACCCCAAAACTCTTCCCGAGCCAGAGGCCAGATTCAAGACCGGGTCTTGAAATTTTGAATCTTGACCACTTGGATCGTGAATGCCCCTTCGGATTCCGTTTGTCGCGATCGGAAGCGCCGGTGTTTGGAATAATCAGCGATTGTTCAACGAAGTTTTTCTGAAATCGTGAACCGATTGGAACTTCTTTCAAATGCCGGAGGACGATCCGGTAAAGCATTGAAAGTTAACGAGTCCCGGATTTCCGAAGAGATTGCCCCTTGTAAGAAATCGGTCGAAATAAAGTGAGTTTGGTGTCATTTGCCTGGCAGCGACTTTCACGTTAGACAGGGATCCGTGTCTCTAAAACGATGAGATTTAAAGAGTGCCCCAAGATTACCATTCGGTTTTTCATGCAGATCGCAGTTTGCGGTTTGCTTCTATTCATTGTTTCCTGCGGCGGTTCCAAAGAGAAACACCTTTCCCGCGGCGAAGAATACCTGCAAAAACGAAAATTTCATGAAGCCCTGATGGAGTTTCGGACGGCGGCGGAAATCGACCGCACGTCAGGCGATGCTCAATGGGGACTGGCCCGCGCGTACGAAAATCTCGGCCAGTTAGGGGAAACGATCGAAGCGCTCCGAAAGGCCGTCGATTATTCACCTGACAACCTTGCGGCAAAAGTACGTCTCGGCAACTACTATCTGCTCGTGCAGCCTCCGATGATCGCCGAATCCGAAAAGATCGTCGAGGACATTTTCGCCAAGGATTCGAATCACATCGAAGGACGGATTCTCAAGGCATCGGTCGCGGCGGCGCAAAACAAACCGGAGGCCGAGGTGCTGCAGACGCTGGATGAAGCAATTGCCCTCGACCCGAAACGAACCGATTCGTATATCTCCAAGGCGCGGTACTTTCAGAAAATCGACAAGCCGACTCAGGCCGAAGAGACGATCAAATCGGGAATCGCCGTTTCTCCGAACGTCGCGGTCGGCTACACCGAATACGGCCGCTTCCTTGAATACGCAAACCGCGCCGTCGAATCCGAGGCACAGTACCTGAAAGCCGTCCAGGTCGAACCGAAAAACATTGACGCGCATGAGGCCGTTGCCGAGTTTTACACGACGACACGGCAGTTTGAGAAAGCTGAGAAAACGCATCTTGAGCTGATCGCGATTCAGGAGAACAGCCCGGAAAGCCGGATCGGGTTCGCGGAGTTCTATTCGCGTATCGGTCGCTCGGACGATTCGGTCAGAATGCTTGGCGAAATCGTTGCGGAACAGCCGGAATATGTTCGCGCCCGATACCGTTTGGCCGAGATCCATCTTGACCGCCGTCAGCATGAAAAGGTTTCGGAACAGATCGTTGAATTGTTGAAGATCAACGACAAAGACACCGAAGCGCTGCTCTTGAAGGCCCGTCTCGCGCTTGCCGAAAATCGCGCCGACGAAGCTGCGAAGGATCTCGAGGAAATTCTCAAGAAGCTGCCGAGCCACAAAGACGCATTGTTCTACATGGTCGAGGCACGGCTCGGACTCGGGCAGTCAGAACAAGCCCGGGCGTTCATCGGTGATCTCGAAAAGTATCACCCCAATTATCTGAAGACACGGCTTTTGATGATCCAGGCCGCATTTGCCGACGGCGACTCCGCAACTGCATTCAGATTGTCGAACGATCTTTTTCGGACGACAACCGGCACCGTTTCGACAAATTCAGCGATGGCCGGTGAAATCGCCGAACTTCGTTTCCGTGCGCTTTCTGCTCGCGGCCTCGCCAATCTTGAATTAGGAAAGTTCGTCGAAGCGCGGGCCGACCTGACCGAGGTTCAGAAGAGTGCGCCGCGTTCGGCAAGTGCCTTGATCAATCTTGCGCGGCTCGCATCGGCCGAACGAAACTTTGACGAATCGCTCGCGATGTATGATCGGGCGCTTGGTCTTGACGCCGGAAACTTCGACGCTCTGAGCGGCTCGGTGAGCGTGCTCAACCGTCAAAAGCGATTTGCCGACGCGCACTCGAAGGTTGACGCGGCGATTGCTGCAAGTTCTTCGAGCGCGGCGCTTCACTTCCTGAAAGCGGACATCTTTCTCGGCGAGAAAAACGTCGAAGCCGCCGAAGCTGAACTGAAACGATCGATCGAGATCGATGCCGAATATTTTCCGGCATACGCGACTTATGCGTCGATCCTCGTCGATCGCAATCAGACCGACGAAGCGATCGCACAATATCGAAAGGTTCTGGATAAGCAGCCGTCAGCCGCGATCTACACGCTGATCGGAATGCTTGAAGAATCGCGCGACGGATTCGCCGAAGCTGAAAAGAACTATCGCAAGGCGCTTGATCTGATGCCCGGAATGCCTATCGCCGCGAACAATCTGGCTTGGCTGATCGCCGACAGAGGGCAGGGCAATCTCGATGAGGCGCTGAAACTTTCGCAAGGCGTCGTCAATCAGAATGCGGGTCATGCCGGCTACTTCGATACGCTTGGCTGGGTCTATTTCAAGAAAGGACTTTTCGTGCCGGCCGTTGAACAATTTCGAAAAGCGGTCGCGCTTGATGAATCCGAATCGAAGCGGACCGGCGCGCCGATAAATCCGGCGTTCAGACTGCGGCTCGCAACGGCGCTTGCATCGTCAGGCGACAAAGCGGCCGCCCGGCGCGAAGTCGAAACTTCGCTTCAGAATTCAAATGGACTTTCCCCCCAGGAAGCCGAAAATGCAAAGTCGCTTTTGTCGACGCTTTAAGTACGAGGTAAGACAATGTTAACGCTGCTGTTATTGCAAACCGCCAATCAGAATTCGATTCTTGGATATGTTCCGGAATCGGTCGGGTTGCTGCTGTTCGGGGTCGGCCTGATCGGTGTCACGATCGCACTTCGCTGGTTATTCAAAAAAGGCGAAGGTGTTGGGGGCAAAGGTCAGTAGGAGGACCGGAATTTGGTCGGGGACGGAGATAGGTATCGAGATGAGTGTTGAATTCAGACAAAGATCGGCCGGTGAGTTTATCGCGATGTTGCGGCGGCGCAAATGGTTCATCCTGTTGCCGGTCGTGACGATGACCGCGGCGATCGGTTACGTCGTTTACAAACTTCCGAGCGTTTATGAATCGAAGACGCTTCTGACGGTCAAACCGCCGCAGATTTCGGACAAGGTCGTTCAGCCGCTTTCCGATGAAGACCTGTCGCAGCGTCTGCAGACGATCAATCAGGAAGTGCTATCGCGATCGTCGCTTGAGCCGATGATAACCAAGTTCGATCTGTTCAAAAGCGAACGCGCGGCGGGAATGGATACCGCGCTGATCGTCGATAAGATGCATAAAAACATCACGGTTGAGGTCGAAAAGAGCGATACCGAAAAACTCTCCGCGTTCAAGATCAGCTATCGCGACCGCGACCCGAACGCGACCCGGAACGTTACCAGCGAACTGGCTACGAAGTACGTCAATGCCCAGGTCCTGGCATCCACGATGACGGCCGAGAAGACGCGTGAGTTTATCGAAAATCAACTGAAAACGAAGAAAGAAACCCTCGACAACCTCGAAAAGCAACGCCTCGAGGTCATGATGCAAAACGTCGAAACATTGCCCGAATCATCGCAAGGACTGATCGCGCAGCTCGAGGGGTTGCGCAAGCGGGAAGAGACGATCGCCAAAGAAAAAGAGACGATGTCGATGGAAAAGGGCCGGCTCAACGACCAGATCTCGGCCAATAACCGACAGATCCGCGTTTACGATGAATTCGGTGAGAAAGAAACGAAGGAAGCGGCCGAAGTCGCATCGCGGATCGAAGATACACCGGCGTTCGCTCAACTGATCCAAAAGCGTGCCGAGCTTCGCGGCCAACTCGACAAATTGCTCAAGGTATTTAAGGAAAAACATCCCGATGTCGCGGCGAAAAAGGACGAGATCGCGGCGATTGACGACGAAATCGACAAATTGCGCAAGAACACCGATCAACGTGTAAAACTCGCGAGCCAGTCGAGCAGCCGAAAAGCGGATCTTCAGCGAAAGAACATCGAACTCGAAAATCAGCGGCTGCAAAATCAGATCACGATGATCGATGGTCAAATCAGATTCAAAGATCAGGAGATATCCCAGAACTCGGTCCAGATCACCGAGCTCGAATCCAAGATCAATACGATTCCGAACGTCAAGGTCGCGCTTGAAGGCATCAATACGCAATATCAGTCGGCAAAACAGGCTTACGACGATCTGCTCAAGAAAAGCAACGATGCTTCGATGCAGACCGCCCGCGAAGAGAATGCGCAGGGCGAAACGATCCGGGTGCAGGACCCCGCAAATTTGCCTGAGTCTCCGGTTGCTCCGAAACGCGGAATGCTGACCGGGCTCGGCGCGGCAATCGGGCTCGCAATCGGACTGTTGCTTGCCGCAATCTGCGAACTGCCGCGCGTCTTCAAGATCCAGAACGTCGAAGACGCCAAACATTATACGGGGCTCCCGGTGTTGGCGTCGGTGCCGCCGCTGCTTTCGGCTGATGAGAAATTATGGCTTGTCCGGTCGGGCCGGATGCGTCTTCTGGCTGGAGTGATCTTGGCGATCGGGGCGATTCCGCTGATCGCGCTGATCCTTCAGGCAACCAAGATTTTTGACCGGATGGTCGGCTGATTTCAACCAGCTTGCGATATGAGGATTGGATTGTTGGAATTTTGATTGTCAGGAAAGCCTCAGATTGGCGGTGGAACATCATCGACCGCAAATGAAGCCGACTTGGGAGAATGCTATGTACAAAGAATTTTTCGGACTCGAAGATACGCCGTTCACACTGACACCGGACCCGCGGTTCATCGTCTTTACGCCGAGTTACAACGAGGTTTTGGCGAGCCTCTATTACGGACTTGAGAATGCCAAAGGACTGGTTGTGCTCACCGGCGAGGTCGGAACCGGCAAAACGACCGCCCTGCGCTGGATTCTGCGCCGGCTCGATTCGTCGGTGCTCGCGGCGTATGTTTTCAATCCGCGGCTTTCGATCGACGAATTTTATCATCACGTCACACAGATGCTCGGCATCAAGGATTGGACGAACAAAGCCGAATTGCTGCAGGTCATGGGCAAGGTGCTCGAAGAACGTCATCGCCGTGGCCTGCGGACGGTGCTGATCATCGACGAAGCGCATGAATTGTCAGACTACGTGCTTGAAGAGATTCGCCTTTTGATGAATTTTGAGTCGGACAATGCGAAGCATCTTCAGATCGTGCTCACCGGGCAGCCGGAACTTCGGGAAAAGCTCAATCAGCCGAATCTCCGGCAGTTGAAACAGCGTGTCGCGCTTCGCTGCAAAATGCACGCCCTGCCGCATACCGACGAAGTCGAGCGATACGTCACGGAACGACTTCTGATCGCCGGAAGTGACCAGCCGAATGTTTTCACCCCGGGTGCGATCGATTTTATTTACCAGTGTTCGGAGGGTATTCCGCGACAGATCAACAACATTTGCGACAACGCGATGCTTGCTGCGTACGCCGCCGGCGAACAGATCATCAGCCGCCAGATTATCGAGGAGGTCGCCGACAATCTTGATCTGCTGCCGCGTTCGGAATCGCTGCGAAGCGCGGAACAGGCGGCGGACATCGCCAGCGGCGGCCGCGTCCTGACCGCCGAAGCCCGCGAGGAACTTTGGAACAATCAGGTTCGCACCGAACAGGCCCGGCCGATGTTCAAAACCGAGCAACCGCAGCCGAAACCGCAGCCGACAAACGAGCCGCAGAAAGCCCGGCCGATGTTCGATGATCTCGACGACGACATCAGCCTCGAGATCGAGGAAGTCGGAGGGTTTTACTGAAAAAGTGCAGAGTGAATTGCAGAGTGAAGTGCAGAGTGCAGAGTGCAAAGTGCAAAGTGGAGAACGGGAAATGGACAATGGACAATGGACAATCGGCAGTGGAAATCTTCGACTGCTCACTGCTCACTGCTCACTGCTCACTGCTCACTGCTCGCTGCTCACTGGCTACTGGCTACTGACTACTGACTACTGACGTCTGACCAAAGATTATGAGCATCTTAAAGGCACTTCAAAAAAAGCAGGTTGAACAAGACAACGATTCGCCGGATGTTGCGGCGAAGGTTTCGACGGTGGTTCCGTTTGAACGCAGCTTGAAGCGCGTAACGACGCCGCCGGAGATGTTCGCTGACGACACCTTGAGGATTGGAACACCAAGTTCGGCGTTCAATGGGCAGATCGAAGCCTTGATCGGGACGGCACTCCCTGAATCAACTTCGATCATCAATGCCGGGGCAACTTTGAACGCTATCGGAGCGGCGCGCTCCGTCGCAATGCGTCTGCCGGAATTTACCGTGTGGACCGTTGAGCCGGAGCGCGTCGAACCCCGACTGGTTTCGATCACGCAGCCGCATTCGAGCTATTGCGAGGAATACCGCAATCTCCGGACGCAGATTCTTCATAAAAGCCAGCGTCAGAAACTGCAATCGATCGTCATTGCCAGCATCAATCCCGGTGAAGGGAAAACGATCACGGCTCTCAATCTTGCGTGGCTGCTGGCTCAGACGGACGGAATTCGGTGTCTGATCATCGATGCCGATCTGAGAATGCCGTCGCTGACCGATTATCTCGGGATCGAAGCCGATCGCGGATTGTCGGACGTCCTCTCGGATCGCGCGAATCTTGAAAACTCGATCATCAAGCTCAATCCGGCCGGGCTTTATGTTCTACCCGGCGGCGAAGCGCGAACCGACGTCGCCGAATTGATCTCGGGCCCGAAATTCAAAGAGATTCTGAGACAAGCGCGCGAGATGTTTGATTTTGTCATCATTGACGCACCGCCGCTCGGGATCTTCACCGATGCAAATATTCTGATAAACCACGCTGACGGCGCGATGCTCGTCATCCGCGCCGGCCGAACGCGGTATTCGACTATTGATCGGATTCTCGAGAGCGTTCCGCGCGACCGCATGCTCGGAACAGTTCTCAATCACTCGGAAGATGTCCTGTCGGAGACCAATTACGGTTACGGATATTACAAAAAGTAACGATCGAGCGAAGCCGGGAACCTGATGAGCGCAACAAAATTCAGTGCAAGAACCGTCGGATTGCTTGTCGCGGATGCCACGATCATCTACGGCGGCATCATTCTTGCGCTTTATTTGCGGCTCGGAATTTCGGGCTCGGAATATCAACTCAACGAGAACAACGGCTGGATGAAGATCGGGCTCGCAACATCGGTTTGCGCTCTCGTTCTTTATTTCTACGACCTTTACGATTTTACGGTCATGGCGAATCGGCGCGAGCTGATGCTTCGGCTGGTTCAGGCACTCGGCATCGCTTGGGCACTGCTCGCGCTATTGTTCTATTTCGCCCCGCCGCTTCTCATCGGACGCGGCGTTTCGGTGATTTCCGTGCCGCTCGTGCTGATTCTGCTTCTTAGCTGGCGGATCATTATTCATTACCTGACCGGGCATCCGGAGATTGGTGAAAAGATCCTGCTTGTCGGAACCGGAAAGACGGCGCGCGATACGGCGGACGCTGTGTGGGAACGCCGCGACGCTGGATATCGGATCGTCGGATTCGTGACTGAGAATGGAATCAAACCGAACACGAAGATCGAAGAGGTGAGCGTTCTTGGAACAACAGATCACCTCGAAGCGATCATCAAAAGCGAGAAAGTTGACCGGGTAGTGATTGCGGTTCGAGAACGGCGGGGGAATTTTCCGACCGAAGCGCTTCTGAAGATGAGTCTTGCGGGTGATGTTTCGATCGAAGAATGCACGTCGTTTTTTGAGCGCGTGACCGGCCAGGTTCATATTGACATGCTGCGACCGTCGTGGCTGATCTTTGACGGCCGCGGCCGTGAAACACGGTTGATGGCGATGCTCCGCAATCTTGTGCATCGCGGCATGGCGCTTTTGGGATTGCTTGTTTCGCTGCCGATCGCGATATTGACCGCGATCCTGATCAAGCTCGAATCGAAGGGCCCGATCTTTTACCGTCAGGAACGCGTCGGCGAACATGGCAGAACTTTCAGCGTGATCAAGTTTCGATCGATGCGGACGGATGCCGAAAAAGACGGCGTCCCGATCTGGGCGACCGCGGTTGACGACCGGACGACGCGTGTCGGCCGAATCATCCGCAAGATCCGCGTCGATGAGATCCCGCAGTTCTGGAACATTATCAAAGGCGAAATGAGTTTCGTCGGGCCGCGACCCGAGCGTCCGCATTTTGTCGAGCAGTTGGCGAAGGAGATCCCGTTTTATGAGCATCGGCATCTGACTGCTCCGGGGTTGACGGGTTGGGCGCAGATCAAGTATCCGTACGGCGCATCGGTCGAAGACGCGCGGCAAAAGCTTCAATATGATCTTTACTACATCAAGAATCAGAGCCTGGCGCTCGACCTGGTGATCATATTTGAAACGATCAAGACGGTTTTATTCAGGAAAGGAAGCCGGTAGTTTGCGGTTCGTGCCGGCAGATTTGTTGGAAAAGTCGGCAGTTTGCGACTTATTTGGAGTATGGCGATGAAAGCAATTTACGTTTTGTTGGTGATAACGATGGTCGCGGGCGGCGTATTGGCGCAGACCGAGAATCCGAAAACGCGTGAGCGGACGGTTTTGGCTGAAACGGATGCGAAGCCGGTTCCGTCGGATTCGGTAAAACCCGTGGCACAGCCTACCGTGCCGCCGGTCGATCCGAAATCAGAACCGGCAAAGGATGACGAAGTCATCAGCGAAGATCAGGTCGTCGCGTATTACAGCAATTATCTGAAGGAATACCGCCTCGGGCCGAACGACGTTATCAGCGTCGAGGTCTTCGGCCAATGCCCCGATTACTGCAAAGTCGGAATCACCGTTCCGCCGACGGCGCGCGTTTCGTATCCGCTGATCCGTGAGGGCATCATGGTCGGCGGCAAGACAGTTGAACAGGTCGCCGAAGAGATTACCAAGAAGCTGGACGAGTTCATCATCGATCCGAAGGTTACGGTCACGCTTGAAAAGGCGATGTCGGTCCGCTACTCGGTGATGGGAAACGTCGTTTCACCTGGCGTCCGGATCATGGACCGAAAGGTCAGTCTGTACGAAGCGGTGATCGAAGCCGGCGGCATTGCGAAAAACGGCGACAAAAAGAAGATCGCGCTGATCCGGTACGATGCCCGCGGCAACCTCAGCCGTCAGGAAGTCAATTTAACCGATATCGAAAGCGGTAAAGCGCCGATGATTTTCCTCAATCCGGGCGATCAGGTGTTCGTGCCGAAGAAAGGATTTTCGCTCAATTGGGACACCTTCGGAAAGGTTCTCGGACAAGCTTCGGTGGTGCGGCTGTTGTTCGGTTCGCCCTTTTAATTGCGTCAGATCGAGATGAAACGCGTTTCAGCACTGATCATCATTCTTGTCTTCACCCAGATCGCGTCGGCGGCCTGGGTGAAGCAGCGCGTGATGTCGCTTTCGTGGCTCTATGACGTGACCTTCGCCGATGCAATGAAGGGATTCATCGTCGGGAGCGGCGGCACGATCTATGAATCGGCGGACGGCGGTGCGACGTGGACCAAGCGCAAAGGATTCACCGACGACTCGCTCAAGCAGATCCGGTTCTCCGATTCGCAGAACGGCTGGATCCTTTGTGAACGCGACATTTACAATCGAGGTTCAAAAGGATCGTCATACATGCTGAAAACGACGGACGGCGGGGAGACGTGGGAAAAGCTTGAGTTTCCCGACGGCCGGGAACGGATCGCCGGATTCTTTTTCAACGCCAAAGACATCGGTTTCGCGGTCGGCGAAAACGGCGCGATTTACGAGTATCGGCCGGAGCGTGGATCGTGGCAGCGCCAGACAACGCCGATCCGATACCTGTTGCTCGGCGGTGAGTTCAGCGATGAGCGCGGCGCAGTCATTGTCGGCGCCGGCGGCAACGTTTACTTCAGCGAAGACGGCGGCGCAAGCTGGCTCAGTTCGAGCTTTCAGTCAAAACCGGCCGGAAAGATCAACAGCGTATTTTTTCAGAATCGTTCGATTGGCTGGATCGCCGGATCGGGCGGTTTGATCTACCAGACGATGAACGGCGGACGTACCTGGAGACCGCAAACGACCGGAGTCTCGGTCGATCTCAACGATGTGCAGTTCGGCAACAGCGCGGAAGGCTTCGCGGTCGGAAACGATGGCACGATCCTGTCGACTTCGACCGCCGGAAATGTTTGGAAGTCTGAACCGAGCGGCATAAAGCATCGGCTTGAACGGATCGCCGTCAACGGCAAACGCGCGGTCGCCGTCGGCTTCGGCGGAACCATCCTCGTCAGCGATCGCTAGTTTTCACCGCGCCGCCAATTGCGGTTCACCGAACGCGACTTCAACCACATCGCTCAGCTTGCGTGAAGTTGAAACCACGATATCGCCGCGGCGGTTCATGTCAAAGTCCGAAACGTCATCGCTTCCCGGGAACGCAACCCGTTCGACCGCGCCTCCGTCGAGGGTCATTCGCCAGATTCCGTCTCCCGCACCTCGTTCAGAACCGATGAAATAGATCTCGTCACTTCCGAATCCCCAAATGATCCGATCGCGTCGGAGGACATCCGGCACCGGAAAATCGGCCGAAGTTCCGGGGTTTCCGAATTCGGCGATTCCGACCGACCATTTATCGCCCGACATCTGAAAATAGCTGAAGCGCTTGCCGTCAGGAGCCAACGCGCCCCATTTTGCCCGTTTATCAAACACCGGGACCGCGCCGCCGCCTTCGATCGGAACTCGCCAAAGCGACGGTTTTGAAAGCAACCCGCGTTGGAAGACAACGGCCGTGCCGTCGGCGGTGCAATTCGGATAAGCGTCCGCGTCTCCGTCGGTCAATCGCACCGGATCCGTTCCGTCGATGCCGACTCTCCAGAGATTCGATTTGCCTGACCTCCAGGATACGAAAACGATGAACCGCTGATCGGACGTGATGCACAGGCCGCGCTCATCAACGCCGGCTCCGACCGTCAATTGCCGACGATTCCGCCCATCGCGATCCATCGACCAAAGATTCGGGCTTCCGTCGGCGGCCGACCTGAAAATCAGTTCGCCGGTTCCAGTCCACCGAACCGGCGCGTTCGCACCGACCTCGGATACGATTTCACGCCATGCCCCGTTCTCGCCGGCGACCGAGACTCCGCTCACCGTGGCGGTTTGGCGAGCGACGAATGAACCGTTTTTCCCGTATGAACTGAGCGACGAATATGACATCAGGTCGCTCGTCAGCGGACGCGGTGCACCGCCCGTGCGGGGTATCGACCAAACGCGGCTGTTGGCGGTCGGTGAATCCGCCGCGGCGATCAACAGTTCCTTTCCGCCGTCTGTCCACGTCATCGAACCGACGTTGTACCACTTTTCGGTTCCGAGCGGCTCTTCAGAACCCGTTTCCGGGTTGACGAGAACGATGGTGTTGAAATTCGACTGTTGATCAAAGCTGTTGACGATCGTCGCGATCGAACCGCCGTCCGGCGACCAGACGGCGAAATCGCCATCATAGACGTAAGTTGAAGGATGTGGTCTCGTCGCGATCGCTTTTTTTACGGAGCCATCGCGGTTTTGTACGATCAGGTAATTCTCATTGGCGGCCGAATTCGGCAACACGTACGAAAATCGGCTGCCGTCCGGCGAGAATGTGATCGAGTGGGCGAAAACATCAGGTATGAATTCGGCGACGCCTCCGAGTGCCGGAACGTGATACAGTCGCGGGTCAACGCTGTCGCTGGAAAACAA
The DNA here is from genome assembly GCA_044229875.1 of Pyrinomonadaceae bacterium. GTDB lineage: Bacteria > Acidobacteriota > Blastocatellia > Pyrinomonadales > Pyrinomonadaceae > JAFDVJ01. Next base: position 13,006 of record JBGASE010000063.1, read on the forward strand.
GACGTAGAACAGTTCGCCGCCGTTCGGATCGAATGTCAGCCCCCAAAACTCAGCTTTCGTCGGCGGAATTATCCGGCGATCGTTGGCGACGCCGACTTGCCTGATCCAGAGTGAGTTCCCATCTGATTCATTGGTGACATAGGCCAGCAACTTGCCGTCGGACGAAATTGCTGACCGACTTACCCGTCCGTTATTTGTGAGCCTTGTCTGAACCATCGCGGTCGGAGACGACGCGAACTTTTCCGTCCTCAGATAGTAGAAGCCGGCAACGACGGCAAAGATGAGACAGGCTGCCGCGGCGCCGATCGTCACCAGTGCTGCCGGTCCGAGAGAATCGGTAGTTTCGACATGTTCGATCGTTATCCGCTCAATGGTTTCGATCGATTCCGGTTGCAATTCGTCCGGCGCGTTGAACCGATACCCGAATCCGGGAACGGTTTCGATATATCGCGGTGATTGCGATCTTTCCCCGAGCGCGCGGCGGATATGCGATATCTGAACCGTTAGATTCGATTCTTCAACGAATTGCCCCGACCAGACATTCCCGAATAAATCATTCTTGCTGACCAGGTTTCCGCGATTTTCGACAAGCAGCGTAAGAACGTCAAATGCCTTTGCGGGCAACGGTAGCGGTTCCCCGTTTCGCCGTAACACGCGGTTCGAGGCGTCCAGTTCAAAATCGTCAAAAACGTAAATCCGCTGACTCATTCTCGCTACATTTCCGACAAATTCGGAAGAAATTTGCAGATGCTTAAGGACATCACGCGGCCGTTTCCGATACCTTCGCCGCATGTGTGATGCGAATTTTAGCAGACGATGAAGGTCAAAGCCAGAACAACGATTCACTACGAGCGTTACCGCCGGATTAGCTGTTCGGTCCAGCTTCCGATCTTTGGCGGGTATTGCGCGGTTGGCCGCGCAACCCGCCGCTTTTCGACTCCGGAGACGGCGGCCGAGATGATCAGCATCGACCTGAGATCGGTGTTTCGCGCGATCGAATCGGGATCGTTGCATTGCGTCGAGCACGATCCGCGAACGATCTGGATCTGTGACGAGTCGGCATGCGGCATGGCGGACGACGCGAAACAAAAGGTGAGTGATTAATAAGTATGTTAAGAGCAATCTGTCTGATAGTCATGATTTCGATCGTCGGCGGATCGGTTCCGGCAGCTTTGCCGGCAGAACGGGTCGCCAAAACAACTGTCCCAGATATTGAATCGGCCCGCCGAATGCTGGCACAATCCGCCGAACAGTTGGCACCGGGCGATTTTGAAGAGGTCAGAAAGCGGACCGCGAACGATCTGTTCACCGGTGATCAGTTCGGCAGATCGGTGTCGGTCAGCGGCAATACAGCCGTTGTCGGAGCGCCGAATGACAACACAAGTCCGCGGACTGATGACGGCTCGGCGTACGTGCTTGAGCGCAACATCGGCGGTGCCGAGGGCTGGTCCGACATCAAGAAGCTAACCGGGCTGACGGTCGACGGTTTCGAGGAATTCGGATATTCGGTTGCGATCAGCGGCAATACGATCGTCGTCGGCAAGCGATATGAACTAGTCGGCGGTGCGCCGCGCAACGGAACGGCATATGTTTTTGAACGAAACGCCGGGGGCAACGGAAACTGGGGGTTGGTCAAGACCCTGACGGTTTCGGGCGCGACCGCATTCGACGGATTCGGGCAATCTGTTGCGATCAACGGAAACATAATCGCCGTCGGTGCGCCGGACGAAAACGTCAATGGCAATCCGAATCGCGGCGCTGTCTATCTCTTTTACCGAAATCTCGGCGGATCAGGCAATTGGGGCCAGGCAGCGCGCGTTGTTTCATCCGACGGCGGAACCGCAAACCGCTTCGGCCGGGCGGTCGCGATCAGCGGCACAACATTGGTCGCCGGAGCCGATCGAAAGGGCGTCGGCGAATTTACCTACGAGGGCGCGGCATACATCTTCGAACGTCATCTCGGCGGAACAGACAACTGGGGAGAAGCAGCAAAGCTGGAAGCCTCCGACGCGTCCGAACGAAGCTATTTCGGCTGGTCGGTTTCGATCGATGCGGCGACGGTCGTCGTCGGCAATTATCCGGTCGATTCCGGATTCGAATCGAACGGTGCGGCGTACGCCTTTCAGCGCGACGCCGGCGGCGCCGGCAATTGGGGCGAGACGCGCAAACTCACGGCGTCGGACGGAGCGCTGAACGACTATTTCGGGCAATCGGTCGCGGTTCGCGGCGACGTCATCGTCGTCGGCGCCCTTGGAGACTCGACCGGGATCAGTGTCGGGCATGGATCTGCCTATGTTTTTGAGCGAAATCTCGGCGGCGCCGGGAACTGGGGAGAGCGGCAAAAGTTGATGCCGGCTGATCCCGGCGAGCAGGATCAATTCGGCAATTCGGTCGCGGTTGACGGAAAGGTCATCCTCGCCGGCACGGCTCTCGACGACATTTCGGGTCCGGTGTTTCACTCCAACGCCGGATCAGTCTACCTTTTTGTCCGCGAAACCGTGAGCTGGGTCGGAAACGCCAAGTCGGTAACGGCGGCCTGCACGGTTGCCGACGAGTTCGGAAGTTCGGTCGCGGTCGACGGTGATCTTGCGGTCGTCGGTACTCCTCGATCGGATATCGGTGGAATCGCGAATCAGGGCGCGGCGTATGTCTTCCAAAAAGCCGGCCAGAGCTGGCAATTAGTTAAGACGCTCACCAGTTCGGATCCGTCGGCCGGATCGTACTTCGGACAAACGGTATCAATCGCAGGCGAAACGATAACGGTCGGCGCGCCTTTGGCTTCGGCTTCCGCCGGTGCCGTTTATGTTTTTTCGCGGAATGCGGGCGGATCCGACAACTGGGGCGAAGTCCGAAAGATCGTTGCCTCAGATTCGCAGGTCAACCAAAAATTCGGGTTTTCGGTCAGTATTGACGGCGATCGGCTTGCCGTCGGGGCAATTGGAGCAACGGCGAGCGGAAATCCGCTCCAGGGCGCCGTTTATCTTTTCGATCGCAATCTCGGCGGAGTTGAGAACTGGGGACAAACGAACAAGATCACATCTGCCGATGGCGCGTCATTCGATCAATTCGGCTATTCGGTTGATCTCAGCGGTGACCGGCTGGTCACCGGCGCGCCACAACACTCGGCGGCGATTCCCAGTCAGGGCGCGGCTTACATATTCGAGCGCGACGAAGGCGGCGCCGGCAACTGGGGTTTAAGAAAAAAAGTCGCCGCGGCGCTCTCCATAACCAACATGCAGTTCGGCGCATCAGTTGGGATAGACGGATCGACCGTCGTCGTCGGGGCCTGGAGCGACAAAGTCGGCAACGCCGTCCAGCGCGGATCGGCTCATGTCTTTGAACGCGACAGCGGCGGAGCAGGCAACTGGGGACACGTCCGAAGAATCCTCGCCGGCGACGGAACGTCCAACGATTATTTCGGTTTTGCGGTTGCGATCTCGGGCGAGCGCATCGTTGTCGGCGGAACCGCGGCCGGCAGCGGAATCGGGCGCGGAAGTTCGTATCTCTTCGAACGAAATTCGGGCGGATCCGACAACTGGGGCGAGGTCAGGAGTCTGACTGCCAGCGACGCGATTGACTACGACGCGTTCGGGTACTCGGTCGCTGTCGACGCAGACGACATTCTGGTCGGTGCGCGATTTGACGATGTCGGCGGCGCTGCGGATCTCGGATCGGTAAACGCATTTATCCTGAGCGGCAGTGTCTGGGTCGATAGCGGAAAGATCAGTCCCCCGCCCCCGACCGCGTGCGGTGTCGATGACGATTACGGCTTTGCGGTCGCGATCGAAGGCGACACCGCAGTCATCGGTGCGCCGAAAGATGATGTCGGTTCGAACGTCGATCAGGGGTCGGCATATGTTCT
>JBGASE010000255.1:0-3706 GCA_044229875.1 Pyrinomonadaceae bacterium
TGAAAAGATGCGGTAATTTGGGTCTCCGCAGCGTTAAGGGTCACGCGGCCAAAACCTGTCGCGGTGGACCCGTTGGTCGGAACTTCCTGGGCGGAGGTCAAATTGCCCGTAAAATAGGACTCCGCATTCGCGCTGACCGCAAGCGTCAACGCGATAACGAATGTCGAAATCATCAAAACTAGCCTTTTTTGCATAGATATCTCCTTACGAAAAATCGGAACTTTGAACTGATCAGAACTGGCGCTAAGTCCGTACAGGATATATTCGTTGGAACTTTATTGCAAGATTCACGCGCGCGTGACATCGATATCTTCGACCTCGATCCGACGCCGGCCGTTGATGACGCTGAGCGCGATACCGACAACAACAACGCCCATCCCGACGATCGTCCACGCGCCGTGCGATTCACCGAAAACGATCCAGCCGATCGATATTCCGTAAATCAGTCCGGTATAAATGATGATCGCGACCGATGCCGCCCGCTCTTTCTGCAGAGCGCTGGTGAGAAACACCTGTCCAAGCTGCGAAAATATCCCGATCAGCAAAAGATAACGCCAGTCCAGACCGTACGGCGTCGACCAATTGAAGATCGTAAACCCCGGCCCGGCAACCATTCCGACGAATTGGAATTGAAAAACGACCGTCAACGGGTGTTCCCGATCCTTGAGCGTTCTCACCAGGTTGTACGCCATTCCGGACCCGAATGCCGATGCGATCCCCATCGCAAGATAAAGCGGCGAAACGCGTGGATCGACCTGCTCAATCAAGAGAACACCCGAAAACGCGATCGCATAGAAGATCCATTGACTCGGCAAGACTTTTTCTCGAAGCAGAAAGATCGCGATAACGGTTGTGAAGATCGGCGAAAGATATTGGATCGTCATCGCCGTCGCGAGCGGAATATGCCTGACTGTAACGAAAAAGAAGTAAAGTGCAGCGGTGCCGAAGAGCCCGCGGAGCAGCAAAAGGGTACGGTTCGAGCCGACAAAGCTGGCATTTGCACGGCGCAGACCGAAGTAGCAGAATACGCAACCGGCCAGACAACGAAAAAAGACAATCTCCATCGCCGGCAGATGCGAAACCTGTTTGACGAAAACGTTCGCCATCGAGAACGCGAATGTCGAAAGAAACATTGCGCGAACTCCTTCGCTGGCCAGTCCGTTGAGATTGAATTTTGACACGCGTCCGTCGGTTCGTTTCGTGAATCGAAGAAATATACTATCATTCACCGACGGAGTATTCACCCCGAACGATCTGATGAAAAAAGTACTAATTCTTTCAGCTTCCGTCGGCGCCGGGCACATGCGCGCAGCCGATGCGCTCGAGCGTGCGTTCCGCCTCGCCGCGCCTGAAATCAAAGCCGTCAACGTTGACGTGCTCAACTACACAAATCCTCTTTTCCGAAGACTTTACGGCAAGGCATACATCGAAATGGTGAACTCAATGCCGGAGGTTCTCGGTTGGATGTATGACTCGCTTGACCGGCCGTGGGAAAACGAGCGGCGCCGATTGGCGCTCGACCGCCTCAACACCGGCCCGCTGATAAAATTTCTCAAGACCGAACGCCCCGACTTCGCGGTTTGCACGCATTTCCTGCCGGCCGAGATCATTTCGTGGCTGACGGCGAAAAAGCAGGTCACCTTTCCGCAAGCCGTCGTCGTTACCGACTTTGACGCGCATGCGATGTGGCTCTGCCATCACTATCGGCGATACTTCGTCGCGCTTGACGAAACGCGCGTCCATCTTGAAAAGATCGGCATCGACCCGGCGAAACTGCGCGTCAGCGGGATTCCGATCGATCCGGTCTTCGCAATTCCCAAATCGCGCTCAGAAATGCGATCGAAACACGGTCTTTACGCGGATCGGTTTACGATCATCGTTTCGGCCGGCGGATTCGGCGTCGGAAAAATCGAACCGCTTCTGCGTTCGCTCGCCGAAATGAAGACCCGGGCTCAGGTAGTTGCGATCTGTGGTCGGAACGCTGATTTGCTCGAACGGACAGAACGGCTCGCAAAATCGGAATTGAACAGTGAAACGGTTGTTTTTCACCCTATAGGCTTCACTTCGGAGATGGATGAACTGATGTCGGCCGCGGACATGATCGTCGGAAAACCCGGCGGTTTGACGACATCGGAAGCGCTCGCGAAAGGCCTCATTTTCTGTATCGTCAATCCGATTCCGGGACAGGAAGAACGAAATTCTGACCATTTGCTTGAAAAAGGCTGCGCGATCAAATGCAATAATCTGCCGGTCCTGGCCCATAAGATCGACGCGCTCGCGTCGGATCCGATACGGCTCAAACAAATGAGAGAAAGCGTCAGTGCAATGGCGCACCCTCATTCGGCGGTAAATATCGTTAACGATCTCCTCACGATGTAAGATTTTCAGACTATTTACGGTCATCCCGCGTCATAATCCCGTGTGTCGCCGGAGGCACCGATTGTTTGATAAAGTCTCGTGCGATCGTAGCTTGGGAACTTGATGTTGAAAGGCTTAGCTGATGAACAGTTAGTCGAATTGGCTGTTTCGGACGATCCGGATGCGTTCGGCGAGATAGTTAGACGTTGGGAGCGCAAAATGTTCGCGCTCTGTTTCGGCATGCTTGGTCGTGAAGATGAGGCGCGCGATGCAACGCAGGAAGCGTTTATCGCCGCATACCGGAACCTCGGCAACTTTCGCGGCGTAGCAAAAGTATCGTCGTGGCTTCACCGGATCGCGGTCAACCAGTGTCTGACAAAAAAGCGGCGATCGAAAACGAGGTCGGAAACGTACATCGATGACGAGGACAACTCCGAAGATCTTTATTTTGTTGCGCCGCCTGACAAGTCGCCGGACCGAACTGCCGAGCAATCAGAACGTCTGGCGCATGTCCGAAGGGCCGTCGGTACCCTGCCAGACGATTTGAAGCAGGTGATCGTCATGAAGGAGTTTGAAGAACTGACGTTTCAGCAGATCTCGGAAGCCCTGGATTTGCCGCTGAGCACCGTCAAAAGCAGACTTTATACGGCGCTCAAACAATTGCGGATGAAACTCGAAAAGGTTTCTCTTGAGGTTGTCTGAAGTATGGACGGGATCGATATGGAAAAGATGAGAAATTCGGATTGCGGATTTGCGGAACAGGTCGTGTCGTATTTTTACGGCGAACTGGATGCCGGCGATGCCGCTCGCGTCCGCGAGCATCTCGGTTCGTGTGCGGCGTGTTTCGAGGAACATGAAGGTATCGCGATGGTTTCCGGTTCGATCAGCGAATGGAAAGCGCAGTTTGATGCGCTGCCGACGCCTTCAATCGTGATTCCGAAGTCCGTACCGGAACAGAGGCAGCCCGAAGTCGGCCTGTTTGACGTGATCCGCGGCTGGCTCGGCGGGTTTCAGGCGTTGGCCGGTTCCGCTGCCGCGGTGCTGCTCGTTGCATTCGGCCTTTTCGCATATTTCGGCTTGAACAAGACTGTCGGTCCGGATCTCGTTAGTTCGAACCGCATCACGGCGACGCCGAGCGTTTCGCCGACCGTGTCAAAGTCATCGACGGAATCAATCGAAAAAACAGCGATTGAGAAGCCATCCGACGTGACCCCGAAGTCGCCGCAGACGGTCAGAATCGCAGACACAAAGCCGGCGCCGGTCAAAACCGAACAGCGTCGTCCGACCACTAAACGGAACGATCGCCGTCAGACACCGGCGATGACCGACGATGATTCGGACGAGGATA
>JBGASE010000064.1:0-16789 GCA_044229875.1 Pyrinomonadaceae bacterium
GAACGACCTCGAAGAAGCGATCAGATTTGCGACGATCGCGGTCAAGATCGACGATAAGAACTTCGGTGGCCACCGGATCCTGGCGCGCGGTTTCACGATCAAGAGCAAGCTCAATCGTGGAACGCTCGATCGCGATTTTGCGGACAGGGCAATCGGATCCTGGAAACGCATCGCGCAGCTGGATCCGCGGAATGCGGAGGCATGGGCGTTTCTTGCGGAGCTCTACAAGGATCAGCCGGACAATCGGATCGCCGCGCTTCGGAGCTGGCTTTCGTCGGCGCAACCGGTTGAAACCTTTTTTTACCGGACATTGATGGGCGGTCAGGCTGATCTGGCGCCGGAAGCCGCGGCCGTCAGGCTCGGCGGCGCGCTCCTCGACGCCAAGCGGTATGCTGAGGCGATCGAGGTCCTCAATCAGGTGATCGCGGACGAGCCTGGAGACACGGAAGCAGTTGATCTTCTCAGCCGCGCGATCGATTCCGCCGATCCGAAGACCGCGGCAACCTCAGTTCAGGCGATCCAACAGGCAATCTATGCCAATCCCGGGAATACTCAGCTGATCTTGCTGCTGGCACGGGTTCAGTCGCGTGCGGGCAAAATCGCCGAAGCCGAAAAATTCATCGGCGACACGGTCGCCAGATTGGCGGCGCAGGACAAAGCCGCGGCGGCCGGACTTCAGGTCGGACTCGGCGATGTTTACCGTGATTCGGAACGGTTCGACGAGGCGGTCGCCGAGTATTTCAAATCGTTCAAAACACGCGGCGTTTCGCTTGAGACCGAAGCCGGCGACGAAGACCGTGATTTCGCGATCATCGTCTTTGAGCGGGTCGTTGAAGCGTACAAACTGGCAAACCGGATCGACGACGCAAAAAAGGTGATCATTTCATCGCAGAAGGTTCTCGGCGATGAGGATTCGTTTACCGATCGTCAGTTGGTCGCGCTGTTTCGCGAAACCGGCCGGCGCGCCGAAGCGCTTCAGACGGTCAAGTTCGCCCGAATGAAGTTTCCGGACGATTACGGTTTCTTGCGGAGCGAGGCATCGGTTCTGACGGAACTCGGGCGGGTCGACGAGGGCGTCGCGATCGTCAAGACGCTGCTCGGAAAGCAGAATCCCGAATCGCCGTCGATCATGTTTGACGACTTTTCGAACTACCTGTTCATTTCGATCCTCTACGCCGAAGCAAAGCGCGGCAAGGACGCGATCGCGGCGGCCAATCAGGCGCTCGGAGTCGCGGGCGACGAAGAACGCAAGCAGATCGCGCAAATGACGCTCGCGACCGGTCAGAACATTGCAGGCGATTTTGCCGCCGCTGAGGCGACTCTGCGCGGGATCCTTAAAGTGTCGCCGCGCAACCCGATCGCGTTGAACAATCTCGGTTATTTTTTGATTGAACGAAATGAGCGATTGGATGAGGCCGTCAAGCTTGTACAACAGGCGATCGAGATTGATCCCGAAAATCCGTCGTATCTCGACAGTCTTGGTTGGGGTTACTTCAAAACCGGAAAGCTCGATCTTGCCGAACAGAATCTGAAAAAAGCGCTCAAGATCGATCCGTTTTCGGCGACCATGCTCGATCATCTCGGCGACGTTTATCAGAAGCAGGGGAACATTGAACTCGCGAAGCAATTCTGGCAGCGCGCCCTCAATTACGCGGCCGATGCGGAACTCATTGCCCAGCTTAAACAAAAGCTCGCCGGCAAGAAGTCGAAATAGCCGTTTGCGGTGTCGCAAGTCTTCCGACGCGTTCCTGAAAAGGGGCGCGTTTTTTTTTGTTGGAAGCGATTTCATATTCGTCGTTTTTTTAAACTGCGTGTTTTCTTCCGGGAAAGCCCGCAAACCTTATCCGAAATGGCAACCGCGAAAGCGGGCGCAAAGCTTGGGAACCGAAACGGTTTGCCCGGCCGCCGAAGTGAGGTTCATGAAGACGACAAAATTACATTTCCCGACATTTATTTTTATCGTGCTGGCCGCCGTGCCGTTCGGCATCTTCGCCCAAGGAACCGGATCATCGGAATCCGAGACGACGTCTCAGGATCTTGACCGGCTGCGGGTCGCGGCGGTCGCCAAGGCGGAAACGTCCAAGTTTGAGTTCTCAGACGCCGAGATCGGCGTTTTTGAAAAAATCGCCTTCGATCTTATCAACGCGCGTCGGTCGGAGCTCGGCTATACGAAAATGGCCTGGAGCGAGGACGGTTCAAAGATTGCGCGTCTTCATTCGACGAACATGGCGACGCTCAAGTTCTTCGGGCATGCCGGCGCCGACGGAAAAATGGTTGACGAACGGGCGGATCAGCTGAACGTCAAGCGATGGCGGGCGATCGGCGAGAACATCGCGTTCATGCGCGGCTACGCGGATCCGGTCAAGACGGCGGTCGAAAAGTGGATGCTGTCGACCGGCCACCGTGCAAACCTGCTCAATTCGCGTTGGACCGAGTCGGCGGTCGGAATCGCGGTTTCGAGTGACGGGACGTTTTATTTTACTCAGGTATTTCTCGAACGTCGTTAGGCAAAACTGAATCCGGTTATAAGGGCGGAGCCTTGCTTCGCCCTTTCGCATTTCCTATGCTTGGGACTTATGAATGACTCACGCCTGACGCTTCCGAGCTTTGCAAAAGTCAATTGGCGATTGCAGGTGATCGGCAAACGCGATGACGGTTATCACGATATCTTCACGATCTTTCAGACGATCTCTCTTTGCGATGAACTGCATTTTGAACATGCCGGCAAACTCTCGCTGGCCTGCGACGACGCCTCCATCCCGACGGGCGCGGAAAATCTGATCGTTCAGGCGGCGGAACTGTTGCGGGAGGAATTTTCCGTCGATGCCGGCGCGGCGATCCGTTTGACCAAGCGGATTCCGGCACCGGGCGGGCTCGGTGGCGGCTCGTCAAACGCCGCGGTTGCGCTGGTTGGACTGTGCCGGCTGTGGGCGATAAGACCGGATCGCGAGGCATTGTTACGTCTCGCGAACCTGCTCGGTTCCGACGTGCCGTTCTTTCTCGTTGGCGGAACGGCGATCGGCACCGGGCGCGGAACCGAGATCGAGCCGATTGCCGATATCGAGGAACCGTTGATGCTCACGGTCACGCCGCGGATCGCGGTTTCGACGGCAGATGCCTTCCGTCGGCTGAATTCCAAACGCTTGACAATCGAGGAGTCAAAAAGTATTCTCGAAATTTGCCGAAAAGACGCCCAAGGCTTTGGGACCCGGCATTCAGACTTGAAAAATGATTTTGAAGCGAGCGTTTTTGAGCTTCATCCCGAGATTCGCGGCCTCAAGGGACGGCTGATGAAACACGGCGCAAACGGCGCATTGTTATCGGGAAGCGGAGCCAGCGTCTTCGCGATTTTTGACAAAAAAGAGACACGGCAAGCAACTTTGGAAGCCCTCGGAAATGAAACCGACTGGCGAGCGTTTGCCGTATCAACCGTCAATCGGGCCGATTACGCGAAAGCGATCGGGCTGAAAGCGGTTGTTTCCGATTAGTTTCTTAGAAATAGCACTGGGGCGTAGCCAAGTGGTAAGGCACCGGATTTTGGTTCCGGCATTCGCAGGTTCGAATCCTTCCGCCCCAGCCAAGGTTTTTTCTGATCGGAACGGGCAATTGAACAATTGCTCGTTTTTCTTTTAAGAATGAGCGTCACTGGAAGCATTAAAATTTTTTCGGGTAATGCGCACCGCGAACTGGCGGAAGAGATCTGCCGTCATTTGAGCTGCGATCTCGGACGTGCCAATACCGATCGCTTTTCCGACGGTGAATTCAACTTTCAGATCGGCGAGAACGTACGCGGAACTGATGTTTTCATCATTCAGCCGACGTGCCCGCCGACCGATCAGAACCTGATGGAGCTGTTGGTCATGATCGATACGTTCCGGCGCGCTTCGGCCGCAAGCGTGACGGCGGTGATCCCGTATTTCGGCTACGCCCGTTCGGATAAGAAGGATCGGCCGCGGGTGCCGATCGCCGCAAAATTGGTCGCGAATCTGCTGACGACGGCAGGCGCGCAGCGGATTCTGACCGTTGATCTTCATGCGTCGCAGATCCAGGGATTTTTCGATATCCCGGTCGATCATCTTTTTGCGGCACCGGTGATCGTCGAGTATTTTCAGCAGAACGCGATCGAGAACCTGATCGTCGTCGCACCGGATACGGGCGGTGCCGAACGCGCACGCGCGTATGCGAAGCGATTGAACGCGGGGCTCGCGCTTTGCGACAAACGCCGCGAGAAAGCGAATGTTGCCGACGTCATGAATATTGTCGGCGACGTGCGCGGCAAGAACTGCCTCATCATCGACGACATGTGCGATACCGGCGGCACGATCTGCAAAGTCGCTAAAGCGCTTCATGAAAACGGAGCGAACGAGATCTACGCGTGTTTTTCCCATGCGGTGCTTTCGGGCAACGCGGTTGAAAATATCTCGAATTCGCACATCAAGAAGGTGATCGTAACGAACACGATTCCGCTTCGCGAAGACGCAGAGAAACTTCGGGCCGACGGTCGCATCGAGCTTCTGAGTATCGGAAAGCTCCTGTCGATCGGCATCAAATCGATTCACGATGAAACGAGCGTTTCATCATTATTCATTTAGTAAAGTCTCACTTGGTTCGGGACTTGAGAGGAAATATGGCAGAGAAACTTGTTGTTAAGGCAGAGAAAAGGGAAGGACGCGGTAAGAACGATACCCGGCGGCTTCGTCAAAGCGGCCGGATTCCGGTATCGATCTATGGCGGCGGTGCCGAGGCGATGGCATTGACCGCGTCGCTGAGCGATATGGCCGCCGTGCTTCGAACCCCGACAGGCGTCAATACGGTTTTCGCGATCGATATCGACGGTGTCGGCGTTTCGGATGTCGTATTTCAGGATCGTCAGATCGACGCCGTCAAAGGCCGGCTTTTGCATGCCGATCTGATGCGCTTGAGTTCTTCGGAAGCCGCTCGCCTGACGCTGAAATCGGAGGCTGATGCCGCCGAAGCCGCGGAAGCTGCTGCCGCCGAAGCTGAAGCAAACGCGGACTAATCGAACGCTTGGATCCGATGGAATCGATCGCCGGCAAGAAATGGCTCATCGTCGGGCTCGGGAATCCGGGTCAGCGGTATGAGAAAACCCGGCACAATTTCGGTTTCATGGTCATCGACCGATTGGCGGCGCGACTTCAAACGGCCGTCAGGCGTGAAGAATGCCGGGCATTGATCGGACGCGGTGAGATCGGCGGGCAAACAGTCGAACTGGTCAAACCGCAGACGTTCATGAATCTCAGCGGCGAATCGGTCAGTTGCCTGTTGAAAAAAGACGATCGTTGTCTCGAAAAGCTGATCGTCATTTCGGATGACCTGGCGTTGCCGTTCGGCAAGATCCGGATCCGGCAAAAGGGCAGCCACGGCGGACAGAACGGGTTGCGATCGATCATCGATTGCTTGAAGACACAGGATTTTGCGCGACTGCGGCTCGGGATCGAGCCTGACCGGCCGATCGGCGATGCGAGCAGTTTCGTGCTTGATAATTTTTCGAAATCCGACTTTGTTGAGGTCGGTTCGATACTCGATAACAGTGCCGACGCCCTGATCTCGATCGTCAATGACGGTATCGGGAAGGCGATGGCCGAATACAACTGAACCGGGACCGAGGTCGAATGAGTTTGTTCTCGAATCGCGGATTCCGGTTTGGCTCAACCTTCTTGCTTCGCTGCGCAGCGGCTAAGCTGGAAAGCCAAAAGGAGGAAAATGGCAAACAGAACTTATGAAGTAATGTATATCGCGACGCCTGAAACGGCTGACGACGCAATCGTCAAGCTCAATGAGGCGATCACGCAACTGGTTGAAAAAGAAGGCGGAAGCGTCGTCAAGATCGATGATTGGGGCCGTCGCAGACTGGCTTACCCGATCAAGAAAAAGACCGACGGCTACTATGTCTTGTTTGAAATCGAAGGCAGCGGTCAGGAGATCGCCGAACTCGAGCGTCGGATGCGCGTCAATGACGTGATCATGCGCTATATCACGGTTCGGGTCGATGAAGACCGCAAGGCCGCGGACAAGAAGCAGGCCAAACGCGATCGCCGCCGCAAGGGCGGTGACAAGGGCGATGCCGCCGAAGCGGAGGCAAACCAGTAATCGAGGAGGCAAGAGATGGAAAAGGAAAAAGAATACAACGATAACGAAATTACGGATCTTGATGCCGGACTCGAACAGGATCTTGAGAAAATGCCGCGTCGCTTTCAGCGCCGCCGTCCGCGTCAGGTCGTTCCCGATTATGTCGATTGGAAGGATGTCGATTTTCTGAGGCGATTCATTCCGGAGCGCGGAAAGATCATGCCGCGCCGGATTTCGGGAATCACCGCGAAAGACCAGCGCCGTGTCGCGCAGGCCATCAAGCGGGCTCGTTCGATGGCTCTCATTCCGTTCGTCGCGGACTAAGCAAGGAGGATTTTGAAACATGGCAAACACAACCATTCTTTTACGTGAAGATATCGAGACGTTGGGCGGCCGCGGCGAAATCGTGAAGGTGAAGGCGGGCTACGCGCGCAATTACCTTTTGCCGCAGGGGCTCGCGACGTTGGCGACGAAGGGCAACATCAAGCAGATCGAACTCGAACGCGCCGCGCTTCTCAAAAAGGCCGCGCAGGAGAAATCGACCGCCGAGCTGCAGGCTCAGGCAATGTCGGGAATCGCACTTGAGTTTACCCGTAAGGCCGGCGAGACAGGCACCCTTTTCGGATCGGTTACCTCGATGGACATCGTCGAAGCGCTGACCGCAAAGGGATACGAAATCGACCGCAAACGCGTCAATCTGCGTGACGCGATCAAGGAAACCGGCGAATACACCGTCGGCGTCAAACTTCATCGTGAGGTTATCCTCAACGTTCCCGTCACCGTTCGCGGCGAAGGACAGGAAGTCGTCGCCGAAGCGGTCGCAGAGCCGGCCACGGAAACCGAAACCGAAGCATAAAAACCGTCCCGGATTTTTGGACGTTTTTTGGCCAAGGTAGTATCATCAGAGACTGCAGCGCACAATTTGCTTGCAGTCTTTTTTTGTCTGAATTTTCGGACCGCCAGAGCTATCCAAAATGACCGGTAACAACGATTTTTCTCGCGATCAGTTTCTCGAAAAACCGCTCCCGAGCAGTCCCGACAGCGAGCGCGTGATCCTCGGCGCGATCCTGCTCGACAACCAAATGATCTCGCAGGCGATCGAGTTTCTGCGCGCTGAGGATTTTTACTCGCCGCTTCACCGACGGATTTTCAAGGTGATGACGTCGCTGTTCGAACGTAGCGAGCGGATCGATCCGATCCTTATCGGCGAGGAACTCAAGCGGGACGGCTCGATCGATTCGATCGGCGGGATCGCGACGATCACGAACCTGACCTTCGGATTGCCCCATTTTTCCGATATTTCGACCTACACGAAGGTCGTCAAGGACAAATCGATCGTCCGCAACCTGATCAAAGTCTGCAACCAGATTACGAGTGAAGCGCTCGCGGAAGAGGAGGACGCGACCGAGATCCTCGATCATGCCGAGCAGCAGATTTTTGCGCTTGCTGAAGAGCGAACGCGGCAGGGATTCGCGCACGTCCGTCCGATTGCGGAAACGGTGATCGCCAAGGTTCAGGAATTCGCCAAACGGGAATCGCACGCTTTGACCGGGCTCGCAACCGGGTTTCGGGATCTTGATGAGAAAACTTCGGGGCTTCAGAAAACTGATCTGATCATCGTTGCGGCGCGTCCGTCGATGGGCAAAACGGCGCTCTGTCTGACACTGGCGCAGAACGCGGCCGTCATGGAAGGCGCGTGCGTTGCGGTCTTCTCACTCGAGATGTCGAAGGAACAGCTCGTGATGCGCATGATCTCGAGCGAGGCAAAGGTCGATGCGCATCGTTTCAGGACCGGATATCTGACGCGCGATGAATGGGCGCGGCTTGCCGAAGCAATCGGAACTTTGTCGGAAGCAAATATCTTCATCGACGACACGCCGGGAATCTCGGTTCTTGAAATGCGGGCGAAACTGCGGCGGTTGGCGGCCGAACACAAGCGGCTTGATCTTGTTGTAGTTGATTACATGCAACTCATGTCGGGTTCGAAAAAGACCGAGTCGCGGCAACAGGAAGTTTCGCAGATCTCGCGCGAACTGAAAGCGCTTGCAAAAGAAATGCAGGTTCCGGTAGTCGCGCTTTCGCAGCTGTCGCGTGCTCCTGAGGCGCGAAATCCCCCAAAACCGATGATGTCCGATCTCCGCGAGTCGGGCAGTATCGAACAGGATGCCGATGTCGTCGCTTTCATCTATCGCGAAGATTACTACAAGCCATCTGAGGAAAACGCGGGAATCGCCGAATTGCTGATCGCCAAACAGCGAAACGGTCCGACCGGAACGGTTCGGCTCGCGTTTTTGAAAGAGTTCACAAGGTTCGAAAATTATTATGGAGAGTACAACAGCAATGACTGACGACCTTCGTTTTCCGATCGGGAAGTTCGACCCGACTTCCGTCTCGCCGGCTCAGCGGGCGGCGAATATCGAGGCGATCCGGTCTCTTCCGGAGAAGATCGAAGCTGCCATAAACGGTTTGACCGAAAGCCAGCTCGATACACCCTATCGTCCCGACGGATGGTCGGTTCGCCAGACCGTGCACCACGTCGCCGATTCGCACATCAATTCGTTTTGCCGGTTCAAGCTGGCATTAACCGAGGACGTCCCGACGATCAGGCCGTATTTTGAAGAGCGATGGGCGAAGCTTGCCGACAGCGCCTTGCCGATCGATTCGAGCCTTACGATCATTCGCGGAGTTCACTTCCGGCTGAGTGTTTTGCTTGATTCGATGACCGATGAAGACTTCGCGCGTCGGCTGGTTCATCCGGACTCAGGAGAATTTCCGATCGAGACGCTGCTCGCGCTTTATGCCTGGCACGGTGGGCACCATGTTGCGCATATTACGGAGCTGCGGCGACGAAACGGTTGGTGATTTATCCGATGCGGATTCCGCGCGATTCCAGCGCGGATCTGATCGATCCGGCAAATTCGACCGCATCCGGGCCGTCACCATGAAGGCAGACGGTCTCGGCGACGATCGGAACGATCTCGCCATCGGTGCTGACGACACTCGAAGATTCGATCATTCGGATTACCTGTTCGATCGCCCGCGATGGCTTGGCGATGAGTGCGTCGGTTCGCGTTCTCGGCGTCAGCGATCCGTCGGACTGATAGGTTCTGTCGGCAAACACCTCGGACACCGTCTTGAGGCCCGCGGCGGCCGATTCTGAAATCAGCAAACTTCCGGAAAGCCCGTAGAGATAAAGATCCGGATCAACGGCGCGGACGGCGTTTGCGATGGCACGTGCGGTGACCGCGTCGCGCGCGGCGAGATTGTAAAGCGCGCCGTGCGGTTTGACGTGATTCAGCTTCCCTCCCGACGCCTCGCAAACGCCCCTCGCGGCGGCTACCTGAAAAAGCACGATATCCTCGACCTCGGCGGCCGACATCCGAATTTCACGGCGCCCGAATCCCTGAAGATCCGGAAACGACGGATGAGCGCCGATCTTCAACCCCTTGCCGATCGCGGTTTCGATCGTCCGGCGCATGACGGTCGGGTCGCCGGCATGAAATCCGCAGGCGACATTGACCGATGAAACATAGTCCATCAGTTCGGAATCGCGGCCCAGTTGCCAACGCCCGAAGCTTTCACCCATATCGGCATTGAGGTCGATGGATTTCATTTGAATCTAAATCTACAGGCCGTTTCAAGGATTTTCAAATCATGTTCGAATTCAAGAAACAACGATTCGGCGTGATCGGGCGAAACTTCATGAAGCGCGATCTTTCCGGTCGCCTGAATCTGCGCCGCGAGCGGCAGATCGGTCGGAATGATCTGGGCGATCCGGGGATAACCGCCGGTCGTTTGATGATCGGCCATAAGCACGATCAACTGTCCGTCCGGAAGTAGCTGGATCGTGCCGAAACTAACTGCCGAAGAGACCATTTCATACGGTTCCCGAAGTGACAGCTCCGGGCCGGATAACCGATAGCCCATACGGTCCGATCTACGGGTGACTTCAAAGTCCGATTCAAATAGCAGTTCTTTCGATCGTTCGTCGAGCAATCCGAATTCGGGTCCCGGAATTACCCGGATAGTCGGAAACGGGCTGTAAAAGGGAAGCATTCTCGGAGAGACAACGAATGCCGGACAATCGCCGCGCCCGTCGACCGCAAATTCGAGCCGATCGTCCTTCATCAAGGATCTGCCGCTGAAGCCTCCGAGCTTTGCGCGAAGATTTGTCGCCGCGCTCTCCAGCCAGCGATTGGCCGCAAAGCCGCCGCTAACGGCAAGATAGGCCCGTGAACCAAACCTTCGGGCTGAAAAACTGAGTTTGCTTCCGGCGGGGGCGAAATTCGGGCGCCAGCTGCCGACGGGGCGCCCGTCGACTTCGGGTCCGAAATCCGCGCCGCAGACGGCGAAGACCGAGCTTTTCTCGAAGACGAGTTCAGGCGCCGGAAAGTGAAGTTCGAGCGCCGGCGTGTTCTGCAGATTGCCGCAAATGATATTCGCGATCCGGAACGCGGCGCGATCCATCGGGCCCGACGGATTGATCCCGAAACGGCGGAATCCGGTGCGGCCGAGATCCTGAACCGTCGTGAGAATGCCCGATTTCGTGATCGTAATCGCCATCAGATCGCCCGGAACCGGACCTCGTCGCCGGGCGAAAGCAATGTCGGTTGCGCCGCATCGGGCGTGAAAAGCTCAATATCCGTCCGCCCGATTATCTGCCAGCCACCGGGCGATTCGAGCGGATAGATTCCGGTTTGCCGTCCGGCGATCCCGACGCTTCCTTTTTCGATCTTAGTTCGCGGTGTCGATCGTCGCGGCGCCGCTAGCCGCTCGTCGATCTCACCCATGTAAGCGAATCCGGGCAGAAATCCGAGCATGAAAACGCGATAAGTTCGCGCGGTGAACAACGACACCGTTTCGCTTACCGAAAGGCCCGCGTTTTGCGCCACAAATTCGAGGTCCGGAGCCGCCTCGGCCGAAAAATCGACCGGAATTTCAAACGTTTGCAGCGATCGTGCTGCTTTGATCTCAGGAAGGCCACGGATGATAACCGTGACGATGTCGGCAACGGCTCGGCCCGAAACACGATCGGGAAACTTTTGGCGGACGGTAAGCGGGTCGAAAAAGACGGTCAGCGAAGAGTATGCGGGGACGACCTCGAGAAATCCGGTAAACGGATCCGATTCAATCCGGAGTCCGGCGGCGACGACGATATCGTTCAATTCTCGCGAGATGACGTTTCCGAAATCGACGACGATCGCGTCGATCCCAAGTTGACGAACGGTGAACGGAGGTATCGTCATCGGCGGCGCTGTTTGGGGTCGAGATATTCGCGGAGTCCGTCGCCGATGAAATTGAACGCGAGAACAGTCAGTGCAATTGCGAGACCGGGAACGAAAAGCGTATGCGGCGCGGCCGTATAAGTTGTCCTCGCATCCTCGATCATCGTCCCCCACGACGGTGTCGGCGGCGGAATTCCGAGTCCGAGGAACGACAGCGAAGCCTCGGAGAGGACCGCACCGGCCATGCCGAGCGATGCCTGAACGATCAACGGCTGGATCGCGTTCGGCAAAATATGCGTGAAGAGAATTCTCAGATTGCTGGCACCGAGCGCCCGCGCCGCCTGAACAAAATCGTATTCGCGCACTTTGAGCACTTGCCCGCGCATGACCCTCGCGTAGCCGACCCAACCGATGATGCAGAGCGCAAGAATGATCTTGCCGATCCCGCTGCCGAGAAATGCGACAAATGCGATCGCCAGAAGCAGTCCCGGAAAAGCCAGGAAAACGTTGAAAATATAGCCAGAAAGAATGCGGTCGATCCAACCGCCGTAAAAACCGGCAATCGCGCCGATGATCATGCCGACGATCGCCGAAATGACCGTCACTGTGACCCCGACAAGAAGCGAGATCCGGGCGCCGTAAACAAGCCGTGCAAAAACGTCGTACCCGAGCACGTCCGTACCGAGCCAATGATCTCCGGACGGCGGCACGAGGCGCAGCGATGTGTCCGGCCGGGTCGCTGCTTCCCACGATGCGAGATAGGGCGACAGCACCGCCATCAGCACGATGACGATGAGCAGCGCGAAACCGATTTTTGCGAGTCGGTTCATCTTCAGGAAAGTCTTATTCTCGGATCAAGCAGCCGGTAGATCCAGTCGGTCAAAGTATTGGCGAAAATATAGGTTACGCTGATCACCAGAACGCAGCCCTGGACCAACCGGTAATCGCGTTTCAGAATTCCTTCGTCGAGCAGCAATAGGCCGAGTCCGGGCCAGACGAAGATCTTTTCGGTGATGATCGATCCGGCAAGCAGCACGCCGAGCTGGAGCCCGAGAATCGTAACGACCGGTATCAGTCCGTTTTTTAGCACATGTTTGAAGATCACGGTCCGCTCGGCCAGACCCTTGGCGCGCGCGGTGCGGACATAATCCTCGCCGAGTTCCTCGATCACCGAACTTCGGATCATCCGCGTCAGGATCGCTGATAGCGCGGCGCCGAGCGTAACTGCCGGAAGCACGATATCTTCCGGGTAAAGATTGCCGGTCGCGCTGAATACCCGGAACTTGACGGCCAGCAAATAGACCAGAAACGGTCCGATCAGAAAAGTCGGAAGCGATATTCCGAGGAGCGCGAAAACTGAGGAAAAATTGTCGACCAGTGAACCTGATCGGGTACCGGCGAGCACGCCGAGTGGAAGCGCGATCAGGATCGCGATGAACATCGCCGCCAGCGCCAGTTTTATCGTATTCGGGTAGCGCTCGAGAATCAGTCCGAGAACCGGCGTATCCGTTTTGAACGAGTTCCCGAGGTCGCCGCGGAGAACGCCTCTCCAGTAATTCAGATAACGATTGTCCGCCCCGTGCCAGCGAAGTTCGCGGATTTTCGCCTCGGTCGAAATATCTTCAAAAAACCCGGTCAAAAAATTCTGGTCGGCGCGGCGGGCAATTTCATCCGGAAGTCGCCTAAACTCCTCAATCCCCTTGAAGAGCAGTGGATCACGGCTGTAAGTGAAGAAAAAAGCCGGTTTGTCGAGTCCGTGCTTGATCCGAAAGGCGCTGATCTGTTCTTCGGTCGCGTTTTCCGGCAGGTTCGCCGTCGCCGGATCGCCAGGCACGAGCTCGATCAGAAGCGTCACGAGCGAAACCACCGTCCACACGACGAGGATTAACAGCCCGAGCTGCCGGAAAAAATTTAGAACTTTGTATTTCATCGCGAGCGGCGAGTTTGAAGCTCGATTTTATGCCTTTTTCGTTCCCAAATGCAAAGCCGCGATCCCGCCCGTAAGGTTGCGGTAAGTAACATCCGAAAATCCAGTGTTTTCAAGCATTTGAACAAGTTGCTTCTGATCCGGAAAGCGTGATACGGAGTTCGGTAGATACTCATAAGCGCCGCGCGAACCGCTTACGGCGCCGCCGATCCGCGGCAGAACGCGCGAAAAGTAAAACTGAAACGCCTGACGAAAGCCGGGAACGACCGGCGATGAGAATTCGAGAATCGCAAGCCGGCCCTGAGGCTTCAGGATCCGGTGGAATTCCGCGAGTCCCGCTTCCCAGTTGGAGAAGTTGCGAAGGCCGAAAGCGATCGTCAGAGCGTCGAAAGTATTATCGGCAAACGACAGGTTCATGCCGTCGGCTTCAAGGTAAGGGATCGCGGTCCCGATCTTCGAATTCTTTCCGGCCGCAATGTCGAGCATCGGACGGCAGAAGTCGGTGCCGATGACAGCCGCCTTTCCGCTTTTTCGCAGTTCGACGGCGAGATCGCCGGTGCCGCAGGCGACGTCGAGGACCGTTGCATCCGGACGGCTGAGAACATCGGCAAGCGAACGCGAAACGAGGCGCCGCCAGCGCTTGTCGATGTTTGCCGACAGAACGTGGTTGAGAAGGTCATATCTGCCGGCGATTCCGGAGAACATGTCGCGGACGGCCCGCGCATGTTCGAGTTCGCCGCTGGTGCGTTGGTCTGACATCTTCGTTATTGCGCCGCCGGCGATTTTACGGTCGTCACGTAAAGAACCGACACGAATGTCTGTTTTCGGATCTTGTCCAGCACCCGTTCGGCATCGGCGCCGGAAGTTGAAAGAAGCGAATTCATCTGGTCCTTGACCGGTGGCAATTTGTACGTCTGGACATCAAGCCACATATCCGCCGGATCACGTCCGCTCATTTCGGCAATGAGTTCGGATTTTGCGGATTCGAATTCAGATGCGGAAACCGACGCCTTCAGAAGTTCGGCCGGATATTCGTCGAGAGCTACGGGAAGAGCGATCCGGTCATCGACGACGCGCACGGTCGCCGTGTTCCAATCCGACATCCCGATCATGAAAATACCCGGAAGCGTGTTGCCCGACTGGCGCGCGAATGCTTTCGGCCCTTCGCGTTTGGTGACGCGGGAACGAATTACGGATTCAACGATTTTGGCTGCGAAGAAATCGCGATCGTCGCGCGCGACACCGCGCGTCGCAAATCTTATTTCGCTTACCGGATCGGCCGCTGTCCTGATCAATTCACGGGTCGGATCAGGTGTCGCGGGCTGGGCAAACGTCGACGGGATGAGTTTGTCGGCTTTAAGCCAGCCGCCGAAAAGACGGCGCGCTGCACGGAGCGCGAAGTCGGCCTTGACGTTGCCGCTGATCGTGACGGTGGCATTGTCGGACGTCAAAAATCGCTGTTTTGCGAATAATATGTCCGCGAAATCGATCTTTTGGAGGCTATCTGACGATCCGAGCATGGGCCGCCCATAGGGATAGTTTCCGAGCAGCCGGTTTGCCGCCGCCATATCCGCGAGGTACGCGGGCCGCGTTTCCATTTCGGCGACGCGCTTAAGGTGCGGCGCCTTGACACGCTCCGTTGTTTCTTTGTTGATCTGCGGCATCGTCAGCGCTGCCGAGATCGTTTCGAGGATCGTCAGAAGTTTGTCGGCATCGCCGCTGGCGTTGATCTGGATGTAATCGTAGTTGCATACGATCTCCAGACTTCCTCCGAGATCATCCGTAAAAAACTCGCGCGCCGAATCATTCGGAAAAATGATCTCGGAAAGGAGCTTCATGACTCCTTCTTTTCCGAGCGGGTCGAACGAAGCACCGCTGTGGATTCGCGTCCGGACTGTCACCTTGCTTGTCCGGGCATCGCTCCAGACAACTACCTTAAGACCGTTCAGGAGCTTCTCCTCACGCGGCGCCGGCGATTGCTGCGCCGGAATAATTGCGGCGCCCGCCGCGATCAATAATGCGAAAATGACGGTTCGGGTCAAAAAAGTTGTGATTCTATTCATGTGAATGCAAAAGTGTAACAGTTATTGAAATCAGAACGTTAGTTGCCTGAAACGTATCCGAACGTTGTCAGCAAGGCAATCGGTAAGGACAAAATTTTAAATCCCGATAGGCAAAGTTTCAAGGAGTGAAAGCATCTAGACATTTGAAGGTCGCCGCGCCGGGATAAATCGAAGATCAACGGTAAACTTAACAAACGGCGATTTCGTGTTAAAATTATTCGTTTTTTTGATTTGCGGCTCGCTCCGCATTTTGTTGAAGAGGCTGGAGAATGGGAAAGATCGTTAAGTACTGTAACGCTTGTGAGGAAGGATTTGCTGAGAAGTTCGGCTTTTGTCCGAACTGCGGAGCACAGCTCACGGCCTTCGAGCTAAACCCTGTTGAGACAGGTTCGAAGGTTCCGGAAGAGACGTTTGCCGAACAGATTCCGGCTCCAGCGATTATCGTTGAGACGGCAGCTGAGCAGGTGATCGAAGCGCCGGCCGAAACTGACGCGTTTGAATTTGAAGCGGAAGTTTTCGCCGCCGATGCCGAGGACGAAGCGGAAGAAGAAGCGGCGATTGTTGCCGAACCTGAACCGCAGGCCGCTCCGGCAGTCACGGTAGCTTCGGTTGCGGTTCCGGTTGCGGAGGCGGTCCATCGCGCAACGTACCCGGCCAGGCAATCGGCAACGCGTGACGGATTTCACATCACGATCGTTGAGGAAAAGAACGTCCGGCAGCGCAACCTTCTGCTTCTCGGATCGTTCGCGCTCGTGTTTTCCGCGCTCGCAATCGGGTTTCTCTACTCGCTGTTCAACAAAGCGCTGGACGTTTCGGCGCTCGAGGTTCCAGAGCTCGTCGCATTTATCGATGATCCGACACCGACGCTGATCGAAGAGATCGAAGAAAAGAAAGACAAAGATGACGGCGGCGGCGGTGGCGGCGGCGGAAAGGAAGAACAGCAGGATGCGTCGAAAGGGCGCGAAGCGGCTCAGAATCCGGATCCGATGTTTGCCCCTTCGGCCCGGATGGACAAGCTGACGAATCCGACGATCCCGATCCAGGCGGCGACCCAAAACAAGAACCCGCGCGATGCTGAAAAGTCTGACATGCCGTACGGGTTGCGCAACGGTACCGACGGAATTTCTGACGGAAGCGGAACCGGCGGCGGGCTTGGCAACGGCAACGGTCGCGGTCAGGGTAACGGTAACGGCACCGGTCTCGGCAACGGCAACGGCAGCGGCCGCGGCAATGGTGACGGCGATGGTGACGGCAACGGTAAGGGCGGCGGCGGCAATAATGAATTTGACGATCCGATCAAGGTTGGACCAACTGTCGGTGTCAAGATCATCTCGAAACCGCGTCCCGGATATACCGACGCGGCGCGCGTCAACAATATTCAGGGAACAGTAATACTCAAGGTGACGTTCAACGCGAACGGAACGATCGGCGGTGTTTCGGTCGTCAAAGGACTTCCGAACGGACTGACCGAGCAGGCGATCGCT
>JBGASE010000256.1:0-3698 GCA_044229875.1 Pyrinomonadaceae bacterium
GACTTCAGCGACGAACGTGTCGGAGATCGGCATCAAACGGATACCGCCGCGATCGGCCTGTGTATTATTGTTTCCGTCGAGCTGATAGTTCGTGCGGCGCGTATAACCGTTGGCGTTGATGCGCGGCACGCCGAATTCAACGTTCGGACGGCCGGTAACGTTAGCCTGAAGCAACGCGAAGTTATAAGGATTTCGCGAAACATTGGGAAGATTCTGCACTTCACGGGTGTTCATAACACGGCCGACGTCGATCTTGCCGGGATCCGCGATGGGCGCGTCCGAAGTGATCGTGATCGTCTCATTGACGCCGCCGGGCGTCAGAGAGACGTTGACCGTTGCCGTCGAACCCGTCGTCAGCGTCACGCCTTCCTGGACGAACTTCTTGAAATTTGCCGACTCGATCGTGACGCGGTAACTGCCCAGCGGAAGCAGCGGAATGCGGTACACGCCGTCGCTATCGGTTGTGACGCTTCGCTCAGCGCCGGTCTCTATGTTTCGAACGGTTACGGTTGCACCGGCGACGGCGGCCGCGTTCGGATCCGTGACGACGCCTTCGATCTGACCGTTCAGCGCCTGCGACTGCGCGACTGAAACGATCACGGAACAAACCGTGATCAAAATGGCTAAAGTTAAGTTCTTGAACAATTTAAAAGAACGGTTATCCTTCAACATCCGGGAAGTCTCCTTTTGTTTTCTTGAAAGTTACGGAAGAATTTCGTACTACGAATATATCACTCTTTGTTACGAATTTGTAACCGAGATAGTTATAAAATATCGGCTTTTTTTCGAAACTTTGTCGCCAATTCGTTGATGAATCGAAAAAGTCGATAATCGTTGCTTATGACCGATGAAAACCGCGTTCGATATCCTTCATCGTCAGGCGAAGAATCACCGGCCGGCCGTGCGGGCAGGTCGTTGGCGACGATGTCAGCAGCAGTCGGTCGATCATCCATTCCATTTTCTCGATCGTCAGCGGCATGTTGATCTTGACCGCCGCCTTGCACGCAAGGCTCGCCGCGAGATCGTCGCGAAGCGTGGCACGGGCACCGCCACGTTTCTCGAGATCTACGGTATCGAGCAGTTCGGCCAAAAGATTCCGGACATCTTTGCGGTCGACGTCGGTCGGCACGGTTTTGATCGCAACCGTCCGGCCCGACAACCGCCGAACCTCGAATCCGCACTCTTCAAGCTCCACTTCGACGGCATCGAACGCCGATGCCTGCGCCGGCGTCAGATCGAACGTTTCCGGGATCAGAAGCGCCTGGGACTCAACTCGCCGTTCGGTTTCGCGTCGACGGAATTTGTCGAATAGTATTCTTTCATGGGCGACATGCTGATCGACCAGAAGCAAGCCTTCGTCATCGACCGCGATAATAAAACTCTGATGGAGTTGACCGATCGGGCGAATTTTCGATGCCGAGACCCGATCGACCTCAACCGCCTTGACCGCCTTCATTGCCGGGTCGGCAAGCAATCGATAATCGGTCGGCACAATCGGTTCGAACGGCGGCGGGATGTCGTTCGCGGCGATCGACGGAGACAATCGATCGGATTCGACCGGAATCGGATGCGGCGCCACAGCGCGGACGGCGGTCGGGATAAGTTCCGGCAACTCGGTGGGCGCATCGAATGTCGGTTCGGGAATTTCAAATTCTATCCGGGATTGGATCGGCCCGCGAACCGGTTCGGACTCGCGCCTGAAATTGGCGTACGGATCGGACCGATGCAGACCGACACCGGCGGCGCCGAGCGAGTTCCGGACGGCTTCGGCGATGACATCCTTGACGGCTTCGGACCGGCGAAACCTGACCTCGGTTTTTGCCGGATGAACATTGACGTCGATCTCGTCAAGCGGAATCTCGAGGAACAAAAATGCGACCGGATAAACACCGTGCGGCAAAACCGACCGGAAACCCTCGGCGAGACCGCCCGCGATAATGCGGTCTCTGACAAACCTTCCGTTGATGAAAAAGTATTGCGCGTCACGCGTCGTCCGGCGTTCGCGCGGCGCCGAAACGAAGCCGGAAACGTCGGCGATAAACTCGCGCCCACCTGAAACCGGTAGCAGACTTTCGACCATCTCACCACCGAAAATCTGATATGCGCGCTCGCGAAGGTCGCGGGCCGGAGCGAGATTAAGCGACTCGCGACCGTTGTTCGTCAGCGAAAATGCGATTTCCGGATGCGCCAGCGCGTAATGCGTCACGACTGAAGTCAGATGGAAGTTCTCCGTCGGCTCGGACCGCATGAACTTGCGCCGTGCCGGAGTGTTGAAAAAAAGGTCGCGGACGGCGATTGTCGTTCCCGTGACACGCGCGGCGTCGCCCGACCCGCTGATCCGTCCGCCCTCGATCAAGAGTCGAAAAGCCGTTTCCGCTTCGTCGGTTTTGGATAAAAGTTCGACGCGCGCGACCGATGCTATCGATGCCAGCGCCTCGCCGCGGAATCCAAGCGTTCCGATTCGCCCGAGATCTTCAAGCGTCGCGATCTTCGATGTCGCGTGCCGTTGGAACGCCAACGGCCCGTCTTCGGGCGACATCCCCGATCCGTTGTCGGAGACGCGCATCAGACGCCGACCGCCGAGTTCGATCTCGACCCTGATTCGCGACGCTCCGGCGTCGATCGAATTCTCGACCAACTCCTTGACGACCGAAGCCGGACGCTCGACCACTTCACCGGCGGCGATCTGGTTGGCGAGATTGTCTGGCAGGATGCGGATCTTGTTCACGTATTTCCTAAAGGCTGAGAATGCGATGTCCCTTGTCGTCAAGATCGATCGCCTGATGGATCCAATCGACAAAGTACTTTCCGTAGTGATTCAAGAACGAATTGACATTCAGCGACCGTTCCTGCAAATGTCCGTTCGGCATTAGCGAGGTCATCGCCGATTCAAACCGTCGCCGGATCGTCTCGTCCTTCTGATACTGCGCCCGATAGAATTTCCGACGCAAATTGCCAATATGATAAATGATCTTTCGGCGACGCTTTGCCAAACCGTCGGCGAGCGTCGGTTCAACATTGACCAGATTTTGGTCGAGCCGGTTGAGTTCAATGTTGATCCTCTCCTCGACATCGGCAAAGAGCCGAGACGTTTCAGAGTTCAGATGCTCCTCGACAATACGTGTTACCAGTTCCTCCGCGCCGCCAAAAAGATCCTTCAATTCAAGGCCGAATTTGTCGAGCGTTTTGCGGTGCTTCGATTCAATAAATGTAAAGCTCTGTCGATGAAGGATCGTCGTCACCGGCCGATCAAGCAGGCGATAGACTTCCCCGCTTTGGGCGAAATACGCGATCTCGGCCGCACCGCCGTAATAACAGACGGTCGGCAACAGATAGTCCTGGACGACCGATCGCAGCACGACGCTCGGGCTGAAGCGGTGCGGCTCGGACCGGGCGATTGCGGCCAACTCGTCACGTGTGAATTCGCGATCGAGATCTTTCGCCTTGAACGTTCCGTCGCTTGTCTTCTTGAGCGCATGACGGCGCCGGTTCTTGGCCTGCCAGAACATCGGAAAATAGTCGTCTTCGATCAGCACCTGGGCGTGGTAACCGCGTTCGGCGAGCAGTTCGCTGCGACGCTTGAGGCAGTTGACGATCTCGTCCGATTTTTCGATCGCGGCGATATAGATCGGTTGCGCCAGATGCTTTAACCGTTCGTCCAACGGACAAAGCAAAATCAATCCGTAATCTCCTAGAAG
>JBGASE010000257.1:0-3698 GCA_044229875.1 Pyrinomonadaceae bacterium
TGCTGTTCTTGACGACACCGAACGTCGAGGCGCTCAGCTCGAGGCTCATCTTTCTCTACACCGGACGGCTTCAGCATTTCGGCGCGTGGGAGACGGTCAGGCCGGCTCATATTACTCCGATCTTTCGCTGGAAACTCGGGATGATCCTTGAAGAGGCCGGCTTCGATATCGTCCAGGAAACGTTCAATCGTCATTCTTACCGGACCGGTGTCAATGTTAAAGGGCGCGTGGCGGCGCTCGCGGGGCGCGTCCTCGAGAAATTCGTCAAGGGGGAAACGGGAGGTGAATGCCGGATCATCGTCGCGCGGCTGAGAAATCGGAAATGAAATCTCTGGGTAACATCGGTAAATTCAAGATTCCGACGGGCGGGCGCGGCGGGTTTTTCGCACCGATTGTCGTTTTGTGGGGCTTGATGCTCATCGCCGGGGCCGGGTTTTTGTATGCGACCGGCGGAATCGATGCCGCGCTCGGCGATTTTTATCTTGTTCCTTGGGCGATCGGTACCGGAATCATCGTTCTCGCCCCATCGGCTTTATTGCTTTACCGCGGCAAGTTCGATCTCTTTCACCCGTTGGTTTACGGGGTCTGGTCTTATGTTTTTCCGGCGTTTGTGATCGGTGCGCTGATCATCACGTTCAATATGACGAACAGCTACGTGATGCTCTATGTAACCGAGCCCGAAACGACGCTTCCGCTTTCGTTGGTTTACGTTGCGCTCGGGTTTCTGGGCGTCATCGCGGGTTATTATCTTCCGGTCGGCCCCTTCGTGTTGAAGCGCCTCAACCGGTTGATGCCCGGCTCGGACTGGGATCTCGACAAGATATGGTTTCCCGGGATCGTGCTGACACTCGCCGGGCTCGGGGTCAATATCGCCGGCCTGATTCTGGGTATTCTCGGTTTTCAGCGCGTTGATCAGGTCGGTACCTTCGACAGCGCAGTCGTCTTCTTAACGCTGATCTTCAATGTCGGCTACATATTGCTCTGGCTCGGAATTTTCAGCACCAAGCGCCGCAATGGAGCGTTTTACCTGACAATCGCATTTCTGGTGACGATCGTTCCGCTGCGAATGGCGCTTCAGGGCGGGCGTAGCAGTCTCATGCTGAGCGTCATTTCGATCGCCGTCGCGTTCTGGTATTCCGGACGCCGGCTGAAATGGAAGCACACGACCGCCTTCGGGGCGATCCTCGTGATCTCGATCTTCATCGGAGTCGTTTACGGCACAACTTTCCGGCGCGTCAAGGGGTCGGAGGAGAGGATCAACGCCGGCGATTATTTCGGACAGATCGTAGAAACGTTCGATTATCTGTCCCGAACGGATCCGACATTCGTTCTCGCGGAAGGTGTTGCGTCAATGGCCGAACGGATCGAGAACCTGAGTTCGCTCGGAGTGGTCGTCGCCAATTACGAAAAACTTGAGCCCTATGAAGAAAGTTACGGTCTGAAGAACAACATCGTCAACGACCTGCTGACGTCCTTTATTCCGCGATTCATGTGGCCCGACAAGCCAAACACGTCGGACCCGCGTGCCTACAGCGAACTTTACTTTGACTACGGCGACAATTCGTTCGCGATCACACCGTTCGGCGATCTGCTCCGCAATTTCGGAGTCGTCGGAATTCCGCTCGGAATGCTTATCATCGGCATATATTACAGGATCATTTACGGTTATCTGATCGATACGGCCGAGCCGCGGATTTGGAAAACGGTCGCATATTACCCGCTGCTTGCGGCGTTTTCGTTCGAGGCTTTTTACGCGACCTTTCTGCCGATCGTCTTCCGCGTCTTTGCGGTTGTTGTCGTCAGCGTTCTGTTTGTCAGTCTGTTCGCACGGAGACGGACACCGCTCGGCGGCTGATGCGGCCGGCGAGGCCGGTTCAGACGCCGACGCGATTTATTAGAATGATTAGGCGAATGGAGAAAGTTGTTTTCACAAACGGATGCTTCGACCTGATTCATCCCGGTCACGTTGACCTGCTGGTGCGGGCGCGTGCGCTCGGGACGAAACTCGTCGTCGGTATCAATTCGGACCGGTCGGTCGCCGCCATCAAGGGCGCCGGGCGGCCGTTTGTAGCGGCCGACGAACGGGCCGCGGTCCTTCGCGGACTTCAAGCGGTCGATGAGGTCGTGATCTTCGACGAGCCGACACCGGAACGCCTTATCCGCGAGATTTCGCCGGATGTTCTTGTCAAAGGCGGTGATTGGCAGGAGCACGAGATCATCGGCGCCGATTTTGTCCGTTCCCGCGGCGGTCAGGTTGTATCGCTTCCGCTTCTTCAAGGGTACTCGACCTCGGCGATCGCCGAGCGGATCTCCGGGGGCGCTCCCGTCGTACCGCCGTCGGATGACCGGATCGCCGGTTCGGTCCGCGAACATCTTCAGGTAATTTCTGCATTGGGTGATCTAAATTCAGATTCTATTGAGGATACCGCAAAAGTCATTGTCGCCGCATTGAAGTCGGGAAGGAAACTTCTGGTTTGTGGGAACGGCGGAAGCGCGGCCGACGCGCAGCACCTCGCCGCCGAGATCGTAGGTCGGTTTGAAGCTGAACGCCGCGGTTATCCGGCGATCGCGCTGACGACCGACACGTCGGCGCTTACTGCGATCTCCAACGATTACGGTTATGAGCATGTTTTTTCGCGTCAGGTCGAAGCGCTCGGCGGCGCCGGCGACGTGCTCGTCGCGGTCAGCACCGGCGGCGGTTCGCCAAATATCATCGCAGCCGTCATGAAAGCGCGCGCTGCCGGCATGACGACGATCGCACTCACCGGGCAGAACGGGCGAAAGCTTGCCGGCTTGTGCGACCACGCGATTCTTGTGCCCTCGACTCGGACGGCGCGTATCCAGGAGGCACACATTACGGTCATCCACATCTGGTGCGAGATCCTCGATAGTGAATCCGGTGAATAAAGAGCAATCAATCGAAATTCTCGACGCGGCCCGGCGGGTAAAACTGCTTGTCATCGGCGATGTCATGCTCGACCGCTATCATTGGGGGCGCGTCAACCGGATTTCGCCCGAAGCCCCGGTTCCGGTCGTCGATCTGATTGAGACGTCGACCGCCGCCGGCGGCGCGGCGAACGTGGCAGCCAACGTTACCGGGCTCGGAGCAGAGGCCGTACTGATCGGCATCACCGGCGAGGATGCCGAAAGCGATGTTCTCGTCGAGGCGCTTTCGATTGCCGGGCTCGGCACGGACGGGATCATCCGCCTCGCCGACCGGCCGACCACCGTCAAGACGCGCGTTGTCGCCCACGGACAGCATATCGTCCGTATCGATTCTGAGCGCAAGAGTCCGATCCCTTCATCTGCCGAGGATGTTCTCATGGCAATGTTCGACCGCCTTGTGCCGGCGGCGGGAGCAGTGATCGTTTCTGATTACGCCAAGGGACTTCTGACCCCGCGGCTGCTTTCGCATCTGATAATGAACTGTCGTGAGACCGGCCGGCCGGTCATCGTCGATCCGAAAGGAAAAGACTTTTCGAAATACGCCGGTGCGACGATCATCACGCCGAACGGGAACGAAGCGATTGAGGCTTCGCAGCCGGGCCTCGGTTTCGACGCGATCGGGCCGGCGTTGCTGCAAAGCCACGGCCTCGAAGCTGTTCTGATTACGCAGGGCGAGGCGGGAATGAGCCTTTATCGGTCCGACGGCCGGGTCGATCGGTTTTCCGCGAGAGCACGTCAGGTGTTCGACGTTA
>JBGASE010000257.1:3719-8254 GCA_044229875.1 Pyrinomonadaceae bacterium
GAGGCGGTCGGCTTCGCCAATCTGGCCGCCGGCATCGTCGTCGAGCATGTCGGGACGACTGTCATCGATGCCGGAATGATCGGAAAGTATTTCTCCGATCACAGCCAAGCGCAATGAGCAGGACAATCGCGTTCATCGAGCGCAAATATTGGAAGAAGGGCGGCGTCGCATACAGCATCGAAAGGGTTTTCCTCGAAGTTTCGGCGGCCCTCCGCGACACCTGCAGTACATTCGTCAAGCTTCCGTTCGGTAACAGACTCACCGGAATTCTCTGCAATTTCCTTTTTTTCCGAAAACCGGATGCCGATATCTATCACGTCACCGGCGTCGCCCACTACATCGTCCTGAGGCTGCCGCGAAGACGGACCGTTCTGACCATACACGATCTCGGATTCCTGCATTTCAGAAAAGGACTTCGGCGGATTGTACTGAAAAAACTCATGCTCGATTGGCCGATCGCGCGGGCGGCTCGCGTCACTGCCGTTTCCGAGACGACTCGAAAGGAGATCCTCGAACATTGCCCCGCCGCGGAAGGGAAGCTCGAAGTCATTGAGAACCCGCTTTTCTCGGGTTTCGGGCCGGTTCCGTACGATCCGGTGATGCGCCGGCGGCCCATTATCCTGCAGGTAGGGATCACCCCGAACAAAAACATTCCGCGGCTGCTCAAGGCGCTTGAAGGTATCGACTGCGTGCTGCGGATCGTCGGCGTTCCGGAGATGGAACTGACCGCCGCCATCGCCGCTTCGGAGGTTGAGACCGAGGTCGTATCCGGTCTTTCGGATTCCGAGATGCGCGACGCGTATGCGAATGCTGATGTGGTTGCGTTCTGTTCGACCTTCGAAGGGTTCGGTCTCCCGATTCTTGAGGCGCAGTCCGTCGGTCGCCCGCTTGTGACGAGCGAACTCAGTCCGATGCGCGATGTCGCCGGCTCCGGGGCGATGCTCGCCGACCCGTACGACCCCGAGTCGATACGAAACGCGATCGTTTCGCTCCTCGAATCTCCGGAAAAGTGCAGGCGGCTCGTCGAACTCGGCCATCAAAACGTCAAACGGTTCGACATCGAGATGATCGCCTCACGCTATTCCGCGCTTTATGATCAGCTATTGCATCAGATAACTGACTCTAAATAGTGCAATTACAGGTTGTTATATACTTCAAGCCATTTCCCGATATTTGACTTGATATCGAAATTCCGCTCGACGAACGGGCGGCATCTTTCCCGCATTTCAAGATATTCGGTCTCGGGCATCGCGATAAAGCGTTCGAGAGCGGCGGCGATCGATCCCGGATCGTTGGCGATCCAGCTTCCTACCCGCTCCGTTTCGAGCACCTCCCAGGGCGTTCCGGTCGAAGCGATCGCGGGGGTCCCCTGCGCCAGAGATTCGAGCACGACGACCCCGAAATTTTCGGTGTGCGACGGCATCACGGTTACCAGAGCGTCCGCCAAAAGCTGCTGTTTCGCGGCACCTTCGACCTGACCGACGAATTCGACCAGATTTTCCAACCCTTTGTCAGTCACCAATTTGCGCAACGGAAGCTCAAACTCCGGTTTACCTGTCCCGGCGATCAAGAGCCGGCAGCCGGAGGCCCTGAGCGCCCCTGAAGCGGCAACCGCCGCGATCAGGTTGTCGATCGCCTTTTTCGGATGAAAGCGCCCGATGTAGAGAATGTAGCGGCCCTCGCGGCGCGCGACCGGTTCCGGGATTTCGAGATAGTTCGGGATCTGAACGACGCGCGCGGCGGCGCCGAAGACGTCGCGGATATATCCCGTTTCCTCGTCGCAGGTCGAGTGATAAAGCGGATAACGCCCGACAAGCAGCCTGATGAGCGTCAGTACGGGCAGCTTGCGGAGCCTCGAGTGGTTGAGCGCGGCGCGGTCTAGTTCGCCTCGGGCCGACCAGACGGTCTTTTTGCGTAGAATGCGTGCTACGATTCCGACGATGAACGCCGTCGGGAAGAAGATTGACGACAGATGGACGATGTCGCAGTCCCGAAACGCGCGAAGTGCGATCAGCGTCTGGTGCAGCGGGAAATTGAGGCGCGGGGTTCGGACATAAATCGCCCTCCCGCCGTCCGTTTCAAGCCAGCGGTCGACCGGAAGACGTTCGCCGAGACCTTTGTCCGTTGCCGCGATTACGGGCACGATCCCGTGCGGAATCAGGTTTTTTGTGATCCAGTAGACGGTGTTCGCCGGGCCGCCGGCCTGCGACGGAAAAAATACCTCGACGGGATAAAAGATCTTCATGTATTCAGTCGCGGACTCCGTGGCGGTTGAGCCAGTCTGAAAGCACGACGAGGTGCCAGACGTGAGACCAAAGCACGCCCGATCGGTTTCCAAGAAAATCGCGCCAGAGCCGCTCAACGGATTTCGGCTCAAGAAAATTCGAAAGATTCGCGAGCCGTTCCTCGCAAAATTCCCTCAAACCGGTCCGCATCCAGCGGTCGAACGGAAGCACGAAGCCCATCTTTTTTCGGTGGACGATCGAATCGGGTAACCGTGGTGCAAGCGCTTCGACGAGCAGCTTTTTCGGGTAAACCGGATATTTGAAGCGGTCAGGGATGCGGAGGACGTATTCCACGAGTTCAAAGTCAAAAAACGGTTCACGAACTTCGAGCGCCGACGCCATGCTGAACTGATCTGCATCCTTGAGCAGCACGTTCTGCGTATAACCGGTAAGCTCGGCAATCGAAAACTGGCTGAGAAGAGGAAATCGCCCGATCTCATCGGCCTCGGCCGAAAGCCGGCCGGCGATCGACTCGACGGTCGGACCGCGTGTTCCGGTCAGTCCTTCGACGATCCGGTCGGCGAGTATCTGCCTCGTCCGCGGATAAAAACCCGCGATCGAAGCATCGTTCGAACCGAGGATGGATCCGATCCGCTGAAATTTCGAGTCGGACGAGCGCGAAAGGATCGAGCCGGCCGCGCGCCGCAAGACGGCGGGCGCCCGCGACACGGCACCCTCGCGGTATCGAAGCCATTGGAGAAAATTCGGATAGCCGGCGAAGAGTTCGTCGCCTCCGACACCGGACATCGCGACCTTGAGTCCGGCCTCGCGGGTCGCCCGCGATACGACGAAGGTATTCAGACCGTCGCCGCTCGGCGAATCGGCCGCGGCGAGCGCTGCCGGCAATGCGGCCAGAAAATCGTCTGCCGTCAGCCGGACGCTTGTGTGCGATGTGCCGAACTTGGCGGCAACCGTATCGGAATGGGTTGATTCGTCGTACTCGGGCTCTTCAAACGTCACCGAGAACGTGTGCACCGGATCCGGTGACGTTTCGGCCATGAGCGCAACGATCGCACTCGAATCGATGCCGCCCGAAAGGAATGCGCCGACGCCGACATCGCTTACCAGGCGCCGTTTCACGGATTGACGCAGTAACCCGAGTACTCGCTCTCCGACCGACGCAGCGTCGGTCTCTTCAATCGGATCCGGATTACCGGCCGCGGACCAGTATCGTTTGACCGAAAGTTCGCCGTCGGAAAAATATGCATAGGATCCGGCGGGGAGCTTTTTTCGCTCACCGATTCCGGGAAGAAGCGCGCGGATCTCGGACGCGAACGCGAAAACGCCCGCCCGGTGGCTGTAATAGAAAGGTTTGACGCCGAGGCGGTCCCGCGCTGCGAAGAGCACACGCTTTTCCCGGTCCCAAATCGCGAGGGCAAACATGCCGTTCAGCATTTGAAGGCATTCAGGGCCGAAGTGCCGATAGGCGGCGAGAATCGTCTCGGTATCCGAATTGGTCCGGAACGGATAGTCATGGAGACGTTCGCGGATTTCCCGGTAATTGTAAATTTCGCCGTTAAATGTGATGATGAAACGATTTGCGGAGTCAGCCATCGGCTGGTCGGCGGCCGCCGAAAGATCGATGATCGAGAGCCTTGCCTGGCCGAGCGCAGCGCCGTCAAAGACCGCGATGCCGTCGGCGTCCGGGCCGCGGTGCTTAACCGCCCGCGTCATCGCCGCGACCGTTTCGCGGGCGTGATCGGAGTTTTCCAGTCCGGCAATTCCGGCAATTCCGCACATGGACCTAGAATACTACAAATGAACATCGGTTCGCGCTTCGATGAAGGTAAGAAACTACTTTAACTGCGTTTTCGCGAGATCTGACGTCAAGTCAGTGCAGTAGTTTAATAAACGCATAGTAACTGTTGATATCAATTAGGTTAGCAATATCAAAAACTTCTGGATGTCTGACTGCCGACAGTTGAGAGGTCGCTTTAAGTTATGAAGATTCTGATTTTCGGAGTTTCGGGAATGCTCGGACACAAACTCGCCCAAGCGTGGCGCGACCGGTTCGAGGTTTTCGGGACTCTGCGCGGCGGTTTCGCTGAGTTTGAGCAGTTCGGAATTCTTGACCGGACGCGGGTGCTCGGGAATATCGACGTCACGGATGATGCGGCCGTCCGGCGCGCGGTCGAAGCGGTCGCGCCGGACGTGATCTTCAACGCCGCCGGCGTCATCAAACAACTGCCGTCGTCGAAGAATACGGTCACGGCGCTGACCGTCAACTCCGTTTTCCCGCACAGACTCGCT
>JBGASE010000065.1:0-16762 GCA_044229875.1 Pyrinomonadaceae bacterium
AATAGGGCTGGTTCGGGCGGCTTATTCGTCGGGAAAGCCGGCATTCGGCGTCGGTCCGGGTAACGTTCCGGTCTTTATCGAACGTACGGCCGATGTCGCGAAAGCGGTCTCGGATATTTTGACCGGAACTTGTTTCGACAACGGCACGATCTGCGCTTCGGAACAGGCGGTGGTTTGCGACGCTCCGATTGAATCCGAAGTGCGCGAACAGTTCCGGCAGCAGGGCGGATATTTTCTTCCGGCCGCTGATGCCGATAAGGTCGCGGCAGTTCTGCTGACGCCGCAACGAACGCTGAATTCGAAAATCGTCGGGCGATCGGCGGAATACATCGCCAATCTCGCCGGCGTGGCGGTGCCGTCCGGAACTCGTTGCCTGATCGCCGATTGCGGCGGCGTCGGTCGGGACTTTCCGTGGTCGGTTGAAAAATTGTCGCCGACGCTCGCGTTCTTCGTCGTCAACGGCGTCGATGCCGGAGCCGATAAGTGCGAAGAAATACTGCAATTCGGCGGAATGGGACATACCGCCGGGATGCATACGAAGTCTCGCGAAGCGGCGGTCCGTTACGGTGCGCAGATGCCGGCTTCACGGGTCATCATCAATTCTCCGACAACGCATGGCGCGATCGGATTTTCAACCGATCTCTCACCGTCGATGACTCTCGGCTGCGGGTCGTGGGGCGGGAATGTAACGAGCGACAACGTTTCGCCGCATCATCTGATGGACATCAAACGGGTCGCGTTTGAATCAAAACCGGTCGGTTCGGCGCGAACGACCCCGAAGCAGGCGCAGGTAAACACGACAGGCACTAAGCAATCACCGAAACGGGCCGACATCGCGGCGTTGGTTGACAGCTTTTTATCGAAGAAACTCGCCGAGACGCCGGTGACACCTGAGCCGGACTCATCGCTGGCTGAAATCACCGACGGCCCGGTGAAGACGATCATTCATGAGCTGCGTCCGCATCAGGGCGAACCCGAAATAGCGCCGGTTGCGGTTGATTTTGTGAGCGAGTCGGATGTGCGTGACGCCGTCGATCGGGGTCTGAAAGTCTACATTACGCCGAAGTCGATCGTGACGCCTGCCGCCCGCGATCTCGGCGATGAAAAAGACGTCTTCGCAATCATTAAGTAACCGCTGCAACCGACAATGGCCAAGAAAGCTCCTGAAAAATCTTTTTGCGATGCATGCGGCGCCGATATTCGCGGCGGATCGCTCTATTGTTATAACTGCGGCGGTCCGGTGACCGAGGAATCGAAGGCGGCGGTCGCCGCCAAAACCGCGACCGACGGAATCAGCGACGCCTGGTTCCGAGAGGAGATCACGCCGCCGCGCGACACGACGAAGCTGAAGCCGCCGGCCGTGACCGAAGTCGCGGAAGCGCCGCCGATCGAAAAACCGGGAATTTACGAGGAAGCGAAACTCAAAACGGCGGCGAGCCTCAAACGAAAAGGGAAGACGCTTACCCGAAAACGGGTTGAGGTAGTTTGGGACGAACCGGACAAGGGGCCCGATGCGAAGTTCATTTTGGCGGCGCTGTCGCTGACCCTGATTGTGATCGTCGTATTTTTTGTGGCCGCATATCTGAAATAGGAGAATTCATGACGATCGCGTTCGGAGTTTTCTTTTTGGCAATTTTCGGCGGATTGGCGTTCCTCGCGTTGTTGATGTGGTTTGTCTTCCGGCGTCCGCGCAACAACCGCGCTCAGCACTTTTCGGGATTGGCCGGCGGAATGAGCAGCGGAGCGTCGGACTTCGATGACGACGACCGTGAATTCGACATATACAATGCAGCCGCTGCCAATTGGGCTGACTGCGATCGTAACGAAGGTGAGTCGGCGGCCGCGTCGGCTTTGGCTTCCGACTCATATCACGCGCCGGCCGAGGCGGTCGAGAGCGCGGCGGCGAGCGGATCTGACGCATCGACATATGATTCCGGAACAAGTTACGATTCCGGATCAAGCTACGATTCCGGATCAAGTTACGATTCCGGTTCGAGCTATGATTCCGGATCAAGTTACGATTCCGGTTCGAGTTCGGGCTCGGTCGATTGATTGAAATTTTTGGGAGAAGCAGATGCAAGCACTGGGAATGGTTGAATGTTTCGGGCTGGTGGCGATGATTGAAGCCGCCGACGCGATGGTCAAAGCGGCAAACGTGACGCTTGTCGGCTACGAACGGATCGACGCGGGCCTTGTGACCGCGATTGTCCGCGGCGAGGTCGGTGCGGTCAAGGCTGCCG
This sequence comes from Pyrinomonadaceae bacterium, assembly GCA_044229875.1. Taxonomy (GTDB): domain Bacteria; phylum Acidobacteriota; class Blastocatellia; order Pyrinomonadales; family Pyrinomonadaceae; genus JAFDVJ01. The sequence goes on from JBGASE010000065.1 coordinate 2,241, forward strand.
TCGATGCCGGCGCCGCTGCCGCGAGGCGCGTCGGAACGGTGACCGCCGTCCACGTCATCCCGCGTCCGCACGAAGAGGTTTCCGACGGAATTCCGGTCATTGAAACCGGCGAAACAACCCGCAAAAAGATCTCGGGATCGGTTCCGGAGTAATTCAAACAATCCAAATTAAGAAAACCGGCGGCCGATTCCGGTCCGCCGGTTTTTTCGCGTTATTGCGTGAAATTTATTTTTCAGGCTTTTTCAGCTCCGGTGCGTTGCCTTCGACGATAGCCTTGCGACCGCCGCGGGTCTGCGCGATTCGCTTTTCTTTATTCGGCCCGTCGGCAACGGTCACTTTGATCGCCCGGTACGTTCCGTCCTTTTGGGTATTTGTCGGCGAATAACTGATCAGGTACTGCGTTCGGAGTTCGCTTGCGATGTCGGCCGCGATACCGTTGAGTTCACTGAGCGTCGCTGGAAAATAGACTTTGCCGCCGGTCTCTTTCGCCAGCCGCTCCATGAAATTCTTTGCCTTCGTCTGCGGACTCTTGCTGATAAAACCGCCTTCCTTGCTGAGTTCGTTGACAAACCCGATCGCATAGATCTGCACGTCAGATTCGCGAAGCAGATCAAACAATTGCTGCTCATTGTAAAAACTGTCGCGATCTTCGCCGTCGCTGACAAGAATCAGCGCGCGCCGTTTTTTCTCATTCGGATTCTTCGACTTTTCGTAATCATCGACACGCTGCGCCGCGAGATAAACCGCATCGATAATTGCCGTCTGGCCGCCTTCGATATACAAATTGTCGAGCGCGTCCATCAAATCGACCTTGCTTGGCGTAAAATCCTGGGTGATCTCGATCTTTTCGGAATCGATGAACCTGATGACGCTTGTTTCATCATCTGGCCGATTTGTGTTGACGATGATCTTGCTCGCTTCGATGACCTTGTCGAGCTGCATTCGGAGTGATCCGGAATTGTCGATCACAAGCGCGTAGTTCGTCGGCACCTCGGCTTTGGAAAATGCGTCGATTTCCTGCGGGACATTGTCCTCAAAAACCTTGAAATCCTCCTTACGCAGGCTGTTGACCGGCCGGTTGTTGCGGTCGATGACGCGAACACTGAGATTGACCAATTCGGTTTCGACGCGGATCGTTTCATCGTCCTCGACCGGAGTCGAGGTCGAGACCGGTTTCGGAGTCGGAGTCGGAGTCGCGGTCGTCGACTGCGTTTGCGCCGAGGTTGCGAAGAAGTTGAAAAATGCCGGGATCAGAGCGATTCCGATCACCGGCAAACAGAGAACGACTGTCTTACGTTTCATCATCTTTTAAGTCAAACTATTTGAAATCGGTCGCCGGTGTCGCGAAATAACCTTCACGGCTGCGAACAGTTAGACGCGGCAATCCACGCGGGGGTTTGACCTTAACTTTCACTTTATGCCATTTTCCGTCGGTTTGAAAATCAGTCGGCGTGTATCCGATCGAGTACTGATGCCTCAGTTCAAGCGCGATGCGCTCGAAAATCTCGTCCATTTCGACATCGGTTTCCGGGTAAAACGCCTTGCCGCCGGTAACGCTCGTCAGTTCGTCGAGAAACGCTTTGCCGAGCATCCCTTCGGAACTGCCCGAATCGCGTCCGTCCATTATCCCGACGGCGTAAACCACAACGTCAGATTCTTTCATCAGCCGCCGCACTTCGCCGAAATTGTAACGCGACGCGTTGTCCTGACCGTCGCTGATGATCAGCAGAGCCTTTTTCTGGTGCGTTCCGCGGGTGACCTTCTCGATTCCGAGATAACAGGCATCATACAGCGCCGTGTTGTTACGCGGCGTCACGAGCGTAAGCTTCCTGAGAACGGCATCGCCGTCTCGAGTCCGGTCGAGAAGCAGTTGTGCCCGGTTGTTGAATGCGATCAGGAAATATTCGTCGTTCGGATGACTGGTGTTGATGAACCGCTCAAGCGCCTTGCGCGCCTTTCCGATCTTCGAGCCGGTCATCGAATCCGAGACATCAAAAAGAATGCCGAGTGAAACCGGCGCATCAGTGTCGCTGAAATATGTGATCTCCTGCGGGACGCCGTTGTCCATCACCGAGAATGCGTTTTTGCCGAGCCCAGAGACGTATCGACCGTAAATATCAGTGACAGTGAGTGTTAATGTTACCAGATCGACGCGGACCTTGACCGCGCCTTTGTCCTCAACGCTTTGAACCGGCGTCGATGTCGGTTGTGGCATTTGGGCATGAACCCGTGCGGACATCACCAGTACAAAAAGCAATCCCGAAAAAACGCCAAGCACGATCCGTAATCGGCTGACACTCACGCGTCGGTTTACACCCATAAATACTCCGGTTTCAAGGTTTTCCTATTCTAGGCAACGAAAGATAAATCCGCAAGATGTTTTTTTGGATGTAAAGATATGTAAAGTGGTTGTCGCGGCCGGGGATTTTTTTTGTTGCTTCGCGACGCAACATTTCCGGCTTGATTGCGTGTTATAATCCGAACGGTTTTCAGGACACCGACCAACGCGCTCAGGCGGCTCACGTTCGGAAAACATAATGCTCTGAATCTATGGCCGAATTCATCTGTCGATTGGGAACTCCTTCTGGCGAAGTCGTGACGCGCGTCGTTGAGGCCGGCGCCGCGAGCGATGCCAAATCGCAACTTGAAAGCGAGGGGTTCCGGGTTTTCAAGGTTGAGAACGCCGAAAACGGCTTGTCGGCCGTGATCTCGGGCGGAAAAAGCTCGCGCAATCGGGTCAAACAGGGCGATTTCCTGTTGTTCAATCAACAACTATCGGCATTGTTGCGGGCCGGAATCCCGGTTCTGCAATCGATCAGTTTGCTCAAACGCCGATCTGCTTCGGCGGCGCTCCAGCGAATCCTGACGGACGTCGAGGAAAAGATCAAAAGCGGTATTTCGCTGTCAGAGGCGTTTGAGTCGCAGGGGGTTTTTCCAAAAATTTACACCGCGTCGCTGTTGTCCGGAGAAAAATCGGGCGCGCTTGACGACGTTCTGTCGCGCTTCGTCGATTATCTCAAACGATCCGTCGGCGTCAGCCGGAAGCTTCGCGGGGCGCTCGCCTATCCGGCGTTTCTTTTGGCGGCGGCGGCTTTGATGGTCGCGTTCCTGACACTCTACATCATCCCGCGGATGTCGGATCTTTTCAAAAATCTGAACACGCGGGCTGAGCTTCCGACGATCACCGTGGTCGTACTCGGAATTTCGTCTGCGATCGCCGGCAATTTCTGGTGGCTCGCTCCGCTCCTGATTGTCCTCGGGATCGCGCTCTATATCTGGATCAGGACGCCCGGCGGAAAACTGACGCTCGATCGATTCCTGCTCCGTCTGCCGCTCGCCGGCAATCTGATCAGGCAGATGACCGTCGCTCAGCTTTCGCGATCACTTTCAACACTGCTTTCGGGCGGAATCACGGTCCCTGACGCGTGGGAGATCGCATCACAGGCGATCAACAATCTCGAACTTCGCCGCCGAAGCCAATCGGTTTTGCCGATGATCCGTGAAGGTCGCGGATTTACCGAGGCATTGACGCAGGCCGGATGGATGCCGGAACTCGCGCTCGACATGGTCGGCATCGGCGAGAGCTCGGGAAGTCTGCGCGAAATGCTCGACGAGGTTGCGAATTTTTACGATGCCGAATCCGAAGTCCGGCTCGAACAGCTGATGACGCTGCTTGAACCGGTGATTCTCGTCTTCATGGCACTGATCGTGATCACGATCCTGTTGGCGATTTACATGCCGATCATTCAAACGATCTCTTCCGGTCCGTTTTCGGGCCGTGGTCGTTGATCTACTTATAATGACCGAAACGAACGACAAAATTCAGACAAACATCTCGGCGCCGAAGATCGAGCTTTCCGACTTTCTCGAGAACGAGCCGCCGGAAGTCGTTGAGGCAAAAGCACTTGCGCGGCGATATCGGCTGCCGTACATCGATCTGCTGCCGCCCGACAAGAGTTCGCCGATCGACTACGATGAACTCAGCCGGATTCCGGTCGACATGATGCTCAAGAGCCATTTCGTTCCGCTCCGGCGTGACGGCCGGAATCTGCACATGGCGATGGCGGATCCGACGAATCTTGAGCGGCTCGATGAAATCGAGAATGCGCTCAACGTTCGCATCGTGCCGTATGTCGCGACGCAGGGCGCAATCGATGTCGTTCTCAAAAAGGGCGACGCGACACAGCGCGTGTTGCAGGAAGCGGCGTCGACGTTCAAGATCTCGCTCGTCAAGGAAACCGATCAGGGCGAAGAGGTTCTCGACCTTGACCGCCTCGCGTCGGATTCCGACATGTCGCCGATCATCAAACTCGTCGACACGATCATCTATAACGCGATGGAGTCGCGCGCTTCGGATATTCACATCGAAGCCAACGACCGCGACGTTTCTGTCAAATTCAGGATCGACGGCGCGCTTTATCAAAAGGTCGACCCGATTGACATCGCTTATCATCAAACGCTGATCTCGCGCATCAAGGTCATGTCGGAACTCGATATCGCCGAACGGCGGATACCGCAGGACGGGCGTTTCCGCGTTCGATACAAGGGCCGCACGGTCGACTTCCGTGTCTCGATCCTGCCGGCGGTTTTCGGCGAAAACTGCGTCATCCGTATTCTCGACAAGGAGCAGATCTCGGAAGAATTTAAGAATTTGAGCCTCGAAGTCGTCGGGTTCGACGAGGACGATCTGCGCCGGTTCCGGCTGTATATCAAGGAACCTTACGGAATGGTGCTCGTCACCGGTCCGACCGGATCCGGAAAAACGACGACGCTTTACGGCGCGCTCAACGAGATCCGTAATATCGAAGACAAGATCATCACGATCGAGGATCCGGTCGAATATCAATTGCAGGGAATCATGCAGATTCCGGTTAACGAAAAAAAGGGCCTGACCTTCGCCCGCGGACTGCGTTCGATCCTGCGCCACGACCCGGATAAAGTGATGGTCGGCGAAATCCGCGACGAAGAGACCGCACAGATCGCGATCAACTCTGCATTGACCGGTCACCTTGTGTTCACCACTGTTCACGCGAACAACGTGATCGACGTCATCGGCCGATTCCTGAACATGAACGTCGATCTTTACAACTTCGTCGCTGCGCTCAATTGCGTTCTCGCACAAAGACTTGTCAGAAAACTGTGTCCGACCTGCAAACGGGCGTATGTTCCGAGCGATGAGGAATTTGCGATCTCCGGTCTGAGTCCGGACATCCGCACCGAACAAACGTTTCTGATGAGCGTCGGCTGTGACGCGTGCAACCACACCGGTTACCGAGGCCGGACCGCGATCCATGAACTTCTCGACATGTCGGACACGATCCGCGAGATGATCATCGCCCGTCGGCCGGGTTCCGAAATCCGGCGGCAGGCCCAGAAAGAAGGACTTTCGAGCCTGCGTCACGCGGCGCTCAAGAAGGTCTTTCTGGGGCTTACCACGCTTCATGAGATCAATCGCGTGACATTTGTCGAAGAAGCCAAATAACTTGGTCGGCGGTTGATCCCGGTTCGATTGCAAATTAGCCGCAATCGGTTGAAAATAGTTTGATCTTTGCGCCGTTCCGCTTTTTTGGAACAATCGCGCCGATACTTCGTGTAGTAAATCGCTGACAATTGGTCAGCGAACCTTGATTCTACGGAAAACTGATATGAATAAATCGTCAAAGTTCACTTTTGTCCTGTCGGTCCTTTTGCTCGCCTCGATGTTGTCTCCAACCGCCGTACTGGCGTTTGGTGACGGAAAGAAGTTTTTCAAAGAGGGAATGCGCGCCGAAGTCGCCGAAGATTGGGAAAAGGCGGTCGAATCGTTCGCGCTCGCGGTCAGTGAAAATCCAAAGAATCCAGAATACCGGCTTCATTTGCAGCGTGCGACCTTCATGGCATCGCAGATGTATATGAAGAAGGGAACGCTGCTTGCCAACGAAAAGGACTTCAAAGGCGGTTATGAGGCGTTCCGGCGGGCGTACGGTTACGATCCGACGAACGAGCTCGCGAAAGCCGAAATGGAGCGCATGGCGCGCGAATTCCGTGCCCAGAACGGCGATGCCGAGATCGACGGCAACAAGGACGGCGTCAAAATCGTGCCGACCAATTTCTCGCCGACAAATCTGCCGCCGAATTTTCAGGTTCCGCAGAAGCTTGAAGTGCTCACCGATTTCTATTTCCCGAACCGTGATCTGCAGGAAGTGATCAAGGAACTGGCCCGCCGGCTCGATCTCAACGTCCTTTTTGACGTCGACACATTTCGGACAAAGACAAATATCACGATCGATCTGAAGGAAGTTACGGCCGCCAAGGCGCTCGATTACATTTTCTTGCAGCAGAACCTCTTTTTCCAGAAAGTCGGTCCGCGGACGATTCTCGTCGCCAACCAACAGCGCCGCAACTTCTTTCAGCAGTTGGTTTTGCGGACTTTCTACCTGGCCAACGCAAATCCCAAGGACGTGCAGAAAGTTGTCCAGCAGGCGATTCCGGTACAGCAGGGGCGAACGCCGACGATCGTGCTGATCGACGAGGAAACGAACTCGATCACGCTTCGAGATACGGCCGAGAATATCGAATTGATGGAAAAACTCATCAAGTCGCTCGATAAGGACCGTGCCGAGGTCGTTATGGACGTCGCGATCTATGAGGTCAACAAAAGTGATTTGCTGCAATTCGGCAATCAGCTTGGCACCGTTGGCGACAACGGCACGCTGCGCAATCTCGGCGGCGTCAATTTGCCGTTTGTGACCAAGGGAACGACGCAGAACATCACTTCGGGATTTCCGTTCAAGGCCGCCGACGTCGCGAGTATTGCGCTCGGGCTGCCAATCAGCAACATCACCGCGCTGCAGTCGAAATCGAATACGAAACTGATCGCGTCAACGCAGATCCATGCCTTCAATAATCAGGATTCATCGGCCCGTATCGGGCAGAGAGTTCCGGTTCGCACGGCATCATTCGCGCCTGTCGGAACGACCGGAACGACGAACAACAACAACTTCGTCGGCGACGTCATCAACTATGAACAAGTCGGTTTGACGCTCAAGTTCAAGCCGATCGTTTTTCCGAACCAGGATGTTCAGGTCGTGATGGAGATCGAATCGAAGGATGTCGCCGGCGCGAACACGCTGACGCCGACGTTCACCGAACGGACGATCAAAGGAACCGCCCGCGTTCAGAACAACAAGACGCTGCTTTTGGCGAGCGTTGCCCAGGGCGTTGAGTCGAACGGCCGTTCCGGACTGCCGCTGCTCGGGCTGATCCCGATCCTCGGCCGGCTTTTCACCGCGCCGACAAAAGACAATCGACAGGTCGATATCGTCATTGCGATCACGCCGCGCGTGATCCGCGCGCCGTCGATCCTGCCCGAGGACACGATCGAACGGCCGACTGGATCGGTCGCAACGCCGACCAGCGGTTCGCTCGAAGCGATGATGATCCAGGACGAGATCAATGAGCAGCTTGCGGCCGCCAGACGGCTCGGCAACACCGCGCAGGTTCAACTGCCCGATCAGAAATCGGAACCGATTCCGCAGTATGTTCCCGAATCTACCAAGTCCACGGTCGTTGCCGATGCGAATCCGGACGAAACCGTACCGACGATCAAGCCGATTGATTCGAGTGCCGTCAGGACGATTCCGTTGAACTCGACGTCCGACAATTCCGAAGCGGATTCGATCATCCCGAAACCGATCGCGTTGCCGCTCAATCAATTGGCGCTCAAGTCGCCTGAGACGACAACGACGTCGCTCGTCGCCGGTCTCCAGTTCCTGCCGATGTTGCCGGAAATGAAATCGGGCGAAAAGACACGTCTCGCGGTGCTCGTGAAAACGGCCGCGTCGTTCCGATCGGCGGTGCTCGGTCTGAAATTCGACGACAAGAAGATCGCCATCCGAAGCGTCGTGTTCGGCGATGTTTTCGGCGCCGAACTTGCAGGCAAATCGGCGACCCCATTCCTCAATCAAAACGGCAAGACGTATGTCACGCTGGCGGCCGCCAAGGATACGGCTGAAAGCGCATCGGGCGTGCTGGCGATCATTGAGGTCGAAGCATTGGCCGACGGCAAACACGTGATCGAATTCGATTCCGAGATGGTGACGATCATGACCAACGACGGTCAGACGATGAACATCCGCTTCTGACGATGAACCGTGATTCAGGAAACAAAGGCTTCACGCTGCTTGAGCTGATCGTCACGCTGACTGTCATGTCGGTGGTCGTGCTGGCGACCGTTCCGCTCGCGCAGAATGCGGTCAAACGCCAGAAGGAAATGCGGTTGCGTGAAACACTCCGTCAGATCCGTTCGGCGATCGATGAATTCAAACGCGACAGCGTCGGTGCCTGCCCGCAAGGGGCGGTCGCGACCGGAAATCCGACGCAGGTCGGACTTGCGGTTCCGGCCGATCCGCGAAGCCGCGTCGTGATCGACGACTGCAAGATCTTTACCGCAGACAATCTCGATCGGTATCCGCCCGATCTGAAGTCGCTGGTTGATGGCGTAAAGGTCAAACCGCGCGGCTTGCAGACGCGTCAGGGCAGTGTGTTCGATGAGAAAAATGCAACCGACATAGTCGAAAACAAAGAGGTAACAAAGGTCTATCTTCGTGAGATGCCGATCGATCCGATGACCGGAAAAGATGACTGGCAGCTACGCTCCTCATATCAGGATGACGCGTCGAGCTGGGACGAGATCAATCTTTTCGATGTCCGGTCATCATCGGATGAGGAGGCGCTCAACGGCGAGAAATACAGTGATTGGTAGATTCAATACAATCGGAAGGCGTGGCCGCCGGGATAATGGGTTCTCATTGCTTGAGCTGATGATGGCGATTTTTATCCTCATCATCCTGCTCTCCGTCGCATTGCCGGCTTATCAGCGCAGCGTCCAGCATGCAAAGGAGACCGTTCTTAAACAAAATCTCTGGGAGATGCGCCGGCAGATCGATCAGTATTCGGCCGACAAAGGAAAGTTGCCGCAGAATCTGAATGATCTGGTCACGGGCAAGTATCTTCGCGAAATCCCGGTGGATCCGCTGACCGAGCGCGCCGAATGGAACGAGATCACCGGCGACGATCCGAATTCAACCGACAATGCTTCCGGATTGGTCAATATCAAGAGCCTGGCGGAAGGCGAAGACAGCGAGAACAAGAAGTACTCCGAATATTGACGATCCGGACAGCATATATGATGTTTCAACCAAGTTATCCAAAATGCGCGATCGGATTGGACGGCGACCAGGTAACAGCCGTCGCCATCCAGGGCGAAGGCCGCGGTCAGTTCGGGATTCGCCAGGCGGCATCGGTCGATTTGCCCGACGGGCTTCTGACGCCGAGTTTTCTTGAAACAAACATCGCCGATCCGCGCGAGCTGGCGGCGGTGATCGAAGACGTTTGTGTACGTGCGGGACTTGCCGGACAAAAGCGCTGGTCGGTCTCGCTGCCCGGAAATTCGGCGAGAACGGCGATTCTGACACTTGAGTCTGAGCCGGTCTCGAAAAAGGAACTCGAAGAGATCATCGATTGGAAGGCCGAACACAGCTTCGGGGCGCCGGCCCGCGAACTTCGGCTGGCGTTGAGCAAAATATCGTCCGATCGCGACGGAAAGACACGTTATTTTGCAACCGCGATGACGCTTTCGACGATCGACGAGTTTGAGTCGATCTTTGAATCGTTCGGATGGAAAGCCGGTCTGATCATGCCGCGCGCATTGAGCGAGGCGAACTGGCTGATGGATCCGAAGGGCGGCGAATCGCTTCTCATCAGTTCGCAGGCCGACGGATTCACCGCCTTGCTCCTGCGCGGTTCCGATCCGATGGTTGTCCGCAATGTGACGTGCACCCCGAACGAGATTGACGATGAGATTTTTCGGTTGCTGATGTTTTACAGCGATCGGATCGCGCCGGTATGGGGCGATGTCCTTGACCGTGTACTCGTCGTCGGAAAGGATGTCGATCGTGCCCGTTTGTCGGCAATTTCGAATGAGGCGCTTGGGCGCGAACTTCGGATCCTCCGGCCGGACGATGTCGGACTGACGATTCCGTCCGGAAGTCTGACGTTTGATGAGATCGCGGCGCCGGCCGGACTTGCCGCGCTCGGCGCCTGAGACGTGTTGGGTTGAAATTTGATCTCCCGGTCGTCGGCCGGGAGTTTTTCATTTCTTGTCCGTGCTTTTCGCAATGAAACTTTTCTGAAATAATAGCCGTACAAACTTGGCGTCATGACCACCAAAGCAGCAGTAATGAAAAAATCCGAAGCGGTTTCCGATCTTGAGCTGATCGCCAGTGCGATCGGCGGACGCGAGGACGGTTTTGAAGAGCTTGTCCGGCGCTATCAGCGGCCGATCACCAATTATGTGTTCAGGATGCTGAACAACTACGATGCGTCGCTCGACGTGACGCAGGAAGTTTTCATCAAGGTTTACAACTCGCTCTCCCGGTACAGTTCCGAATACAAGTTCTCGACGTGGCTTTATCGGATTGCGCACAATGCCGCGATCGATCACATCCGACGCAAATCTCCGAACCAGCAAAGTCTCGAGGCCGAGAACGGCGACGGAACCTACCAGCTGCAGATTGAGAGTCCGTGCCCGACGCCCGAACAGGAACGGGAGCGCAGCGAATGGCGGACCGAGATCGCGTCGGTCGTCAAATGCTTGCCGGCGGCCTACCGCGAGCTTATCGTTCTCCGGCATTCTCAGGACATGAGCTACGACGAAATAGCCGAAATCACCGGATTGCCGCTCGGTACGGTCAAGAACCGGCTTTTCCGGGCACGGGAGATGATGCGCGAGATATTCATCGAGCGCGGGTTTACAAGATTGTGAACGGAGAGAACATGAATTACGACCTTCAACAACGGCCGCAAATGAATCTGCAGACGGCGGAAGAAAAGCAGATGGGAATGTTTATCCATCTTTCGCAACTGGCGAATCTAATTATTCCGCCGGTCGGACTGATCGCGCCGATCGTTCTTTGGCAAATGAAGAAGGACGAAATGCCCGCTCTTGACCGGCACGGAAAGATGATCACCAACTGGCTTATCTCGTCCCTGATCTACGGTGTGGTGAGCGGTGTCCTCGTGCTGCTCATTTTTGGCATTTTTCTGCTCATCGCGCTCGGGTTGCTGGGCATTATTTTCCCGATTGTCGGTGCGATCAAGGCAAATAACGGAGAATATTGGGAATATCCGCTGACGATCAAGTTTTTGAAATAGCAAACAGCAACGATGCGATTTGACCCCGCAAATTCGAATTCGGCCTGCCCGCGTACTGATATCGCGGCATATCTTGACGGCGACCTCGATAATTCCGCCGAGATCGAGCTCGAATTACATTTTGCCGGGTGCCCGCAGTGCCGCGACGAGGTCAACGCGCAGAAGAGATTGATGTTTGCACTCGACGGCGCACTCGATCCTTCCGCCGAGATCGAGTTGCCGAGTGATTTTGCAAAAGTCGTGGCGGCAAATGCTGAAAGCCGGGTCGAAGGTTTGCGATGCCCGGTCGAACGCTCACGGGCAATGATGGTTTGCGCGCTTCTTGGAATCCTTGTCCTTTTCGGGCTCGGTGCCGATTCAGCGGCCGGTTCTGGCGTCGCCGGGCTTGCCTTTGACCGGATCGGCGCGGTTGCGTTGTATTTCGGACATCTCGTGATGGATCTGGGGGTCGCGGTTTCGGTGATTCTTCGCTCGGTTTGTCTTCAGGTCGTTTACCGGTCCGCGGTTTCCGGCGGAGTTTTGCTCGCTGCCGGAGTCCTTTCCGCGATTTTCGTCTCACGGATCCTGAAACATTACCGTCTTTAATCAATCAACGTGAACTCAGCGTCCGCCATCAACGAATTGTTCGCGATTCCGCAAGTCGGGATGCGGTTCATCGCGGTCGCGGTTCTGATCTGCATTTTCAGCCTCGTCTTTTTTGCCCAAACATCAATCGTCAAGAACGAGAACGGAGAAGAAACGCTGATCGTCGATGACGCGGCCGACAGCGAAATCCTTGCTTTCGGGAAGAACGTCGTCGTCAAATCGCGCGCCAAGGGCGTTTTCGCGTTCGGCGGAAACGTTGTGATTGAAGGGGCGGTCGAAGCTGATGTCGCCACGATCGGCGGTTCGATCTTGCAGAAACGCGGTGCCTCGATCGGCGGCGATGTGATCGCGCTCGGCGGTGCTTACACGGCTGAGGACGAAAAGCCGCTCCGATCCGGCGGGCGCGAAACCGTGGTAATCGGTGTATTCGAGGAAGAATTCCGGAGCTTCGCCCAGAATCCGACGGCGATGCTCGCACCGGCGTTGACATGGAGCTTTTTTGCGCAACGTGTACTGTCGGTACTGTTTTGGTTTGTCATCACATTCGGCGTGACGACGATTTCGCCGGGCGGGATCAGCCGGGCGGTTGCCCGATTTCAACTTTCCGGAACCCGGATCATCGCGCTCGGAATGGCCGGATTGATCGGAACCAGTGTGGCGATCATCGTCAGTGTCGGATTGATTCCGGGATATCTCGGCGGAATTCTCGGGCTGATGATGCTCTTCCTGCTGTTCTTTGCATACGTTTTTGGCCGCGTCGCGCTTCAGGTCAGTCTCGGCAAGTTGATTCAGAAACACCTGCTCCCCGAGAACAATCAATCCGAAACGGTCGCGATCCTGCTCGGCGTTGTCGGTTGGACCGTCATTCTCTCCATCCCGTTTGTTTGGACAATTGCGCTTTTTATCCTTTTTGCGGCAAGCATCGGACTCGTGCTGACCGCGCGAACCGGCAACGGCTGGCAACGGTCCTGAACAAAGACCTGCACAAATTTACAATTCTTTACAGTCTCAGTAAAACCTTTTCGCAAAAATTCACGTCTGTATTGCTGGCAAACGCCTGAACAATCGGTGTTTCCGAGCCGTAGTAGTTTAAGAAATATCAGAACGAACAAGGGAACAGAGCAAGAACAACATGTTGACTATCATCAAATACGCACTTTTATTCATTATCGGTTTGTGGGCTTCGACTTATGCAGCCGCGCAGGCGACGGCCGACGTCGGCATCAAAACCAATTTCGCCGGCGGTGAAGTGGTTTTGATCGCGGACGGAAAGATATCGCTGAAAACGATGGACGGGCCGATCGACGTCATGCTCGCGCCGACCACCGTTTTCAAGACAATTCCGCCGGACAATCCTTCGCTCAAGGCGGCTGTCGATTCGAAACTCGAAGACATCGCGGTTGGCGACAAGTTGCTTGTCACCGGCCTGGTCGCGCTCGACAAACTGACGATGCCCGCGAAAACGGTGTATCTGATGACCAAAGCCAGCATTAATCAAAAGCTTTCGAAAGAGCAGGAAGACTGGCGTGTTCGCGGCACATCGGGGACCGTTGTTTCGATCGATCCGATGACCAACGGCATCACGGTCTCGGTTCGGGGCGGAGGTCCGACGCCGGCCAGGAACGTAATCGTCAAGCCCGGGGCCAATACCGAATACATGCGGTACGCGCCGGACTCGATAGAGTTTGGGCGTGCCGTCAAAAGCACGATCGCCGATATTCAGAAAGGGGATGAGATCCGGGTTCTCGGGGACAAAAGCGCCGACGGTTCGGAGGTGACGGCAGAAAGGATCGTTTCGGGAAGCTTCAAAACTACCAGCGGAACGATTAAATCGATCAACGCCGAGACCGGTGAAGTGACCATTTCCGACCTCATTACGAAAAAAGATGTAACAGTAAAGGTCATGCAAACGTCTATCCTGAAGCAGTTTCCGGCGGAAATGGCGAACCGGCTTGTTCAATTCCAGATTATGGCCGCAATGGGGCAGGGCGGAATGAGACCGCCGACCGGCGGTCAGACGCCGGGACAGACACCGAATCAGACGCCGGCGCAGACTCAGGGACAGACCCAGGGAAGCCAGCAGAACCCGCAAGTCCAACAACGGCCGCAAGGCGGCGGAACGGGAACGGGCCAGGGAATGGGCGGCGGAATGCGTGGCAATTTTGACGACAGCCGTCTTCCGCCGATCCAGTTTGCGGATCTCAAGGTCGGTGAGATTATCGGTGTTTTGAGCACCAAGCCGAACGATCCGGCAAAGGTTCGCGCGATCAAACTTTTTACGGGGGTCAAACCGTTCATTGACGCCGCACAGGCACAGGCCTCAATGGGGCAGCGCGGCGGCGGCGGCGGAGCCGGTGCAGGGTTCTCGATTCCGGGCCTCGATGGTTTTGGAAACTAATATTATTCAGCTAATTCGGGGCATTGAAATGAAATAGGTGCCCCAACTTGTTTTGCCAAGGGGATATCATGAAATATTTGAAATTATTTGCAGTTTTTATTTTTCTGACTGCGTTTTCATCGCTTGCCGTTTCGGCCCAACAAAACGGTTCGGTCGGCGGGCAGGTCTATGACAGTCTGGGAGCCGTCGTCGTCGGCGCGAACGTGATCGCGGTCGACGCGGCCGGGAAAGAGAAATCGGTCATCACCAACAAACAGGGAGAGTTCACGATCAGTGGACTGGCTCCCGGAAAATACACGCTGCGGGTAGTCGCGCCGAAATTCGCGATCTATGAGCAGACGGATGT
>JBGASE010000066.1:0-16703 GCA_044229875.1 Pyrinomonadaceae bacterium
GTAGCTTGCGCTTTTTCCCCGCAGCTTGCGCTGCGGGCTACACGCTCACGCCCTCTCCGAGGGCTGATCCAAACTCCACAAGCTGCCTTTTCACCTTTTCACCGTTAGAGTGTTTACTTTTCCCTTTTTCCCTTTTCATTTTTTACTTTTTCCTTTTCACTTTTTCCTTTTTCCTTTTCACTTTTTCACTTTTTCCTTTTTCTTTTTCACTTTTTCACTTTTTCACTCTTCCCAGTTCTTCACTCCAACGCGATGAAATCGACCCCCGAGACGTCTCCGTTGACCTCGGTCAGGATCGTCTGTGAAGCGAAGCGAAACCGGTTCGAAGTGACGGTGATGACATACGTCGCGCCGACGGGAATTCCGGCAAACTGATAAGTCCCGAGCGATCCGGAAACGACCTCGTGTATCGTGCCGTCGGGGAACGTGACCGTCAGTCGTGCGTTACGGATGCCGAGCCCGTCGGCGGTCTTTACACGCCCGCTGATGACGGCCGTCGCCGCGGTCGGAGCAAAGTCCTCGGGTGTCCAAAATCCGGAATAAATCTGAAAGCTGCCACCCGTCGATCGGATTCCGGCGACCGTCTGGCCGCCAGTCCCACCGTGATCCAGGTTCGATTGCGTCATTGCGTTGCCGCCACCTGCAACGACCTGTTTCTCGACCGTAAACGGCCCGCCGCTGGCACCCGACTGCCCGCGCGTAATTCCGACAAAGACAAAAAAGAGAATCAGCGCCAAGATGATGATCGAAATCACCGGTTCAATTCTTCTTCTCATTTCCGCCTCCGTTTGCCGCGCAAAGCGCCGCGTCCTTGTTCTGCGAACAGAGAAGAGCCCTCATCATTTCGAGCTGTTCCGACTGCTTTCTGATCGTGTCTTCAAGCTTCTCGATCTGCGTTTGCTGTTCTTTGACGGCGTTGACCAAAACGGTTGTCACCTGGGCGTATTTGACCCCTTCAATCTCGCCGCGCTGATTGAAGACGTTGAGAAGCGGCTCGATCTCGTTGATCTCTTCGGCCACGAATCCGATATCGGCCGCGCCTCCTTGCTTCCAATTGAAAGTGACCGGCCGGAGCCGTCGGACCATCTCGATTCCGCCGGTGAAATCGCGGATATTGTCCTTGTAACGGCGGCTTGAGGAACATTGGCCGAGGAATCGTTCGGGGAAGTTCGGATTCGGCGCCTGAAGACAGACGGACTCGCTCCCACTGACAAGTGCGCGAAGCCCAAGATACTGGCCGGTCACGTTTCCGCTGAAATCGCCATCGCCGCCGGAAACATCGCCGGTCGCCGAAACTGCACCGACGGAAAGAAATCCGGTGATTGAAGCACTCCCCGTGACCGTCATTGAGTTCGACTTGAGAATCCCGGCGTTGACGGTGCTCGGCGTCGTGATGCTTCCGAACGACCACAGTCCGTTGCCAGGGATCTTGACCTTCGAAACGTTGTTGCCGAGTACGATCGCGTCGGATTCGTCTGCGATCGCGCCGGTACCGATCGCGGTCGCGTTCGAGATGCCATTGTTAATCGTTGCATTGAAACCGAAGGCGGAATTGTTGTTGCCGTTTCCGCCGGCGATCGAGTATCCGACAAACGAGTTGTTGCTGCCGAGTCCGGTCGTTGAACTTCCGACGAACGTGTTGTTCGATCCGGCTTGATTTCCGGCGCCCGTTTCATAGCCGAGGTAAACGTTGTAACTGCCCGAGAATGTATCTTTTCCCGATCTCAGCCCGAAATATGAATTGAAGACCCCGGTCGTGTTCTTCTCACCCGCGAAGGCGCCGAAAAACGAATTTCCGCCGGCAGTGTTCGCCTTTCCGGCATTGAATCCGAACATCGCGTTGTTGGCGGCAAGTTGGTTGCTCAACCCGGCAGAAACGCCGAAATACGAGTTGTTCGCTCCGGAAGTGTTTGAGAATCCTGACGCGCCGCCGAAAAACGCATTCGAGCCGCCGTCGACGTTCGATCCGCCCGAATTGATCCCGAAGAACGAGTTTGAACTCCCGATCGTATTTGAAGATCCTGCGTAGGATCCGAAAAAGGAGTTTGATGAGCCGGTCGAGTTGAGTTTTCCGGTTTGTGTGCCGAAAAACGAGTTGAACCCGCCGGTCGTGACGGTCCCGGAGTTGAATCCGGCAAAGACGTTTTCGTTTCCGCCTGCGCTCAGAATTCGTGACCCGTTGATATTGAATTGCGAAACAGCGTCGAAGATCCCGGCCTTGCCGTTACCGCTGATATTGAAGTTTGAAGATGCCTGTTGCGACTGTGTGTTCTGAATGTAGTTCGGGCTGTCGGGCAGCGGATTGCGGTCGTCCGACATTCGCGGATCGGTCGTCAGGACATATTGCGCCGCCGGTATGCCGCCGAGATTGGCGCTGTTGATCGCGGTGTTTGCCGTATTCGCGTTCAGCGACCGGACGGCATACGGCGTCGATGTCACCGGTTGGCGCGGCGTCAATTGGGTATAAGGTTGCCCGCTGGCATTCAGCCGAACCGCGATATCGAGATAGCGCGCCGATCCGTCAAATGACGCGACGCCGAAGTCAAGATTGACGGCAAAGATGCCATTGCTGACGGTCGCCGTCATATTGGAAATTGTTTGTCCGACCTGATTCCCGTTTGCGACTGCGTCGAAAAGTCTGAATTCAAATTGGTAGGTTCCGTTGGCCGCGATCCCGCCATCCTGCAGTTTTCCCTGATAAACAAATGTCGATGTCTGTCCTTGCGTTACGATTGCGATCACAAACATCAAGATCATTGCGAATATTATTCTGTAAATCATCTATTTTCTCCTTGCCGCTTTCATGGCAAATCGAAAGATAGCTGCTTTGAGGACGATGCGCGCCACATATTCAGGTAGTTTTCTTTCAGCCGGATTCAGACGGATTCAGATGTCAGACTTCAGACGTCAGACGGATTCAGACTTCAGACTTCAGACGTCAGACGCCAGATTTTCAGACGCCAGAGGTTTGAAATAGTGGTCCTCGGTCGAAAAACATAACGGACTTCCTCATGTACTTCTGACATCTGACGGCTGACGGCTGACGGCTGACATCTGACATCTGACGTCTGACATCTGACGTCTGACATCTGATCTCAACTGATCAGGCGATTGCGGAGAGCTTTCGCGACCGCTTCTGACTTTGAATGAACCTGCAGTTTTTCGTAGATGCTTTTGAGATGAAACGACACGGTGTTGACGGTAACGCCGAGTTCGAGCGCGGCGGTTTTGTAGCTATGTCCTTCGACCAGCAATTTCAAAAGCCGTGTTTCGTGCGGCGTGAGGTTGTAGTCGACCTTTTCGGGAGGCCTGTAATCGCGGAAGATGGTGATCACTTTCCGCGCAACTTCGGGCGACATCGGCGATCCTCCGGCAAGCGCTTCACGGATCGAATCGAGGATCTTCGCCGGCGGCGTCTTCTTGAGCAAGTAACCGACCGCTCCCGCACACAGCGCCTCAAAAATCCGATCATTGTCTTCATATACCGAAAGCATCAGGATCGTAATGTCCGGATACTGTGACTTGAGGATCCGGACGCCTTCAATGCCGTCAATTCCCGGAAGGCCGATGTCTGATAGGATGACATCCGGAACGCGATGCCTGACTGATGCGAGGGCCTCTTCCATCGAGCCGTATCTTCCAATGCACTCAAAGCCGTCGGTAAAACCGATAAGCGTTGCAAGGCCTTCACGGATCTCGCGACGATCTTCGATGATCGCCACTTTTATCGCGTTGGGAAATGTTGGTTCCATCGGTCTCCGAGTTTGATATTATCGCGATTGCCCTAAAAACGCGCTACCGATTTCGGTAGGAAGCCGCGTCAGAAAATCCGCGAGTGCTTCAATGGGATCGAAATCTCGACGACGGTTCCCTTTTTCTCCTCGCTTTCGATCCGAGCGACGCCTCCCAACGTTTCGGCGCGGCGTTTGAGATTGATCAGTCCGTTCCCGCCCTGCCCGTCATGTTCCTGATCGGATTGAAACCCGACTCCGTCGTCTTCAACGCGAATCTTGATTTCCCGTTCGTCCGACCTGACGCCGATCTTCGCGGATTTCGCGCCGGAATGCTTCGCCACGTTGTTGACGCATTCCTTGAACATCAAAAAGATCTCGCGGCGCATATCGGCGCCGAGCGATATCCCGCGTCCGCCGTCATTGAAGTCAAAACGGCAATCGATCTCTTTGGCATCGAGAACATCGCTTGCAAATCGGCGCATCCGGTGCAAAAGATCGTGAAGATTGTCCTTTGACGGATTGATCGCCCAAACGATGTCGCTCATTGAATCGAGTGTTTCGCGAGATGTTTCGGCGATCTGGTCAAGCGGTTCGGCAACTCCCGGTCGCCGTCGCGCGACCTCTGACAGGATCGCGATCTGTGACAGTGATGATCCGATGTCGTCGTGCAAGTCCGTTGCGATTCTCATCCGGACACGTTCGAGTTCGATGAGCCGGTTCAACCGAACGCGATAGATCCAATAGACGACAGTTCCGACGGCAAATGCGATGAGCAGAAGAAACCACCATCGCTGCCAGAGCGGATAGGCGATCGAGAACTCAACGATTGCCGGCGCTTCGCTCGCGATCCCTTGTGAATTCAATGCCCGGACCTCGAATCGAAACGTCCCCGGCGATTGGTTGAGGACGACAGTCCGCTCATGCGTCGGGTCGCTCCACTCGCTGCCGTCCAGACGATATTGAAAAGTCGGGGATTCGCCGGTTCCGAATGCGAGAGAAAAGAAGCTGATCTGAATCCGGCGCTGATCGGTCCCGAGTCTGATTCCATCGATCAACGATTCACCGAGCTCGGACAGACTCCGGACGCGTTCGCCATTGGCCCGGATCTCTGAAACGAAGATCGTCGGCGCCGGCGCCCGCTCATCGGCCTCGGGCGTCATCCGGACGACAGTGAATCGTTGTGCAAACCACAAATTTCCGTCGTCATCGACGGCGCAGCGGTTGATATTGCTGCCGGGCAGGCCGTCGGCCTGTGAAATCACTTTGATGCGTCCGGTTTCGGGATCGATCCGGTTGATTCCTTTCGCCGTTCCGACATAGATTCGTCCGGATTTGTCCTCGGTAATGCAGTTAGCCTGAACGCTCGATAATCCGTCGGCGACCGAGATCCTTTTGAAGCGCGGCTGATCGCCGTCAAAGTCCTCGACCTGCACGATACCGCCGCTGTTGACGGCGAGCCAGAGCCGGCCTTTTGAATCACGAAAAATCTGATTGATCATCGTCGCCGGCAAGTATTCGGGCGCCGGAAACCGGTCGAAACGGCCGTTTTTGAACCGCGCCACGCCGCCCGTATAAAGCCCGATCCAGACATTGCCGGCAGCGTCTTCACCGAACGCGACGGTACCGCTGCTTTCGGGAAGGTTCTCCGCGTTTGTCAGATGTTCAAATCTATCAGTCCGGCGAACCCAGCGCGAGACGGCCGCGATTCCGGTGTACGAGATCCAAATGTCGCCGCGCGAGTCTTCAAAGGTGTTGAAAATAGCATCGCCCAATAGACCGGACCGTTTGTTGTAAACCTGTTTCGGACTCGAACCAGCTAAAGCCCGGAATGCCACCGGCGGGTATCGGTATAACCCGTCGGCTCCCGGGATCCACCATTCACCGGCGACTGAAGAACGCAGATCGAGCTGATTCCATCCCCAACTTCGCGATCGAAATCCGCCCGGTATGATTTTCTCGAATCGGTCGCCCTCAAACCGATAGAGTAACGACTCGCTCGATGTCAGATAAATCGAGCCGTCGCCGGACTTGAAGATCGAAGTGACTGACGTATACGGCGGGACCTCGGGAATCGCGAAAAAGTCGAAGCCGTGTCGGGTGATCCGGACGGCACCTGTGATCGCGGTTCCGACCCAGATGTTTCCGCCAAGGTCTTCGCCGACGGCGGTAGCTTTTGTCCCCGAAATCGTGACAAACGACCGTTCGGCATTTTGTTTGCCGGGAATGAACTCGGAAACTCCGTTACCGGTTCCGACGAGGATCCGGCCGTCAGCGGTTTCAAAGATATCGTTGATCCAAACGTCGTCAGCAAGACCGTCGGCCTTTTTGAATTTGCGCAGCTGCACCGGACGTGATGACTCGTCGTAACCGAAATACCCCAATCCTTCGTGACCGATCCCGATACCTGACCAGACGTTCCCGTTGCGGTCGAGAAAGAGCATCGTCGGCGAGACGCCGGAAACCAAAACCGGATCGCCGGCTTTCGGATCGACCCACCAGATCCCGGACTGTGATCCGACCCAGTAATTGCCGCGTTTGTCGGTGACTGCATCGGTAAACTCGAGCGATCGCCAGGAATCGTACTTGAGCTGCTCAAAGCGCCATTCGACGCCGTCTTTCGAAAGTATGAAAATCGCCCAAACCGTAGTAACGAGCACGCGTCCGTCGGACAATGACGTCAGTTTTTCGGCTCTGAACGGCTGTTGGTCGAACGGCGGAACGCCGCTTCGGATCACTTTGAACATCGGACGGGCCGGCGATTGGTCGGTCACCGGATCAACCGCCGTACCGATCGGATCAAAGATCGCGATCCCGTCACTGGTCGCGACAAGAAACGTTCCATCGCCCAATTCGAGCAGGTCATTGACGGTCCGATGCGGAAGCCCGTCGGCAATCGTGTAGTTCCTGAAGCCGTATCCGTCGAAGCGCGAGAGGCCTTCACCGGTGCAAAACCAGAGAAATCCGCGTGAGTCACGGACGATGTCCTCGACGAAGTCGTTTGCCAGTCCGTCGGCCGTGCTGTATGTCTTGTGCGGCAGAGTCTGGCCGCAGGCGATCGCAACAAATGTGATCGTAACGGCGAGTATCCGGATTGCCGAAAGTAGTTGGATGGACCGGAACATATTCTAACCTGACGATTAAGGTTAGATTCGAATCATCAATTTAGCAATCGTCCGCTGACCGTCAGGGCCGGACGACTCTTCCGGATCGATCCGATTCACGTGCGGCATCGAGAATCCGCTGGATACGGAGTCCGTCGGCAAACGTCGCGGCATGTTCGATTGAACGTGCACCGGATCGAAGAGCTTCGGTAATTCTCTCGGCAAACGCGACAAACGCGCTCGGGAAACCGGAGTCAAAGATGCCCGGCACCGATTCTACAGGGCCGGTCTCAATATCGGTCCAGCACTCATCGCCGGCGCGGGTTATCTGAATGCCGCCAAGATAGTCGACGCGGATCGAGCCGGTCGTGCCGACAAATTCGATCGTGTGATGATAGTCGGGATACTCGATCATTGAAAGCGACATCGTCCCGGTCGCGCTTTCGGTGATTGCCGAATCGGCAAATCTGAAGGTCAGAAGCGATTCGTCGTCGGTCGTTACATCGCGAAGCGTTCCGCCGGTATCGGTCCGCTTTTTGACGTGAGTCTGAAGCTGACATGACAACGTTTCGATGTCAGCGTCAAGAAACCAGAGCAATGAGTCGATCGCGTGCGAGCCGATCGCGCCCAGCGTTCCGCCGCCAGCCGTTGCGTCAGACCACCAGTTCCATCGAACGTCCGGGTCACCGCGCATCGCGTTGCGAAACACGTATTTGACGTGCCGGATCTTGCCGAATTCGCCGTTGGCCAGCATTTCACGCGCGATGCGGCGTCCGTTTTGAAACCGGAGTTCGTGATCGATCAGTGCAAGAACGTCTGCATCTTCGGCTGCCCGACACATCGTTTCAGCCTCGGCAACGTTCATCGCCATCGGCTTTTCGCAAAGAATGTGCTTTCCGCGCTTCGCGGCATAAAGCGTTTGTTCGCAATGCTTCACCGGCGGCGTCGTGATGCAGACCAGATCGACCGCGGGATGATCGACCACTTCGCGCCAGTCAGCGGTGAAATGGTTTGCGCCGAACTCAAGCGCCGCCGACTCCGCGTTGGCAAGACTTGCGCTCGCGACTGATATGATTTCGGCGCCGGCCATTTTGAACGCCGGCATTTGAACTTTTCGGGCAAAGCCCGTTCCGATAAAACCGATTCCAGGATTTTTCACGGGTTCGATAGTAACAATTTTCGGATGCGATTTGGAGACGGTGACCGCGTGGTGAAACAAAAAGCGCGGCGACCGGAACCGATCGCCGCGCATTTCTTCGTTTTTGCGTGTGTCAGGCTAGCCTTTGTCGATCCCGAGTTCGAGACTTCGTCGGCGCCGTTTGTGGCCGAACTTGAGAAAATCCTGATAGATCTCACGTTCATTTTCGGACATTTTCGTTATTTCCGCGCCTACCAGGAAACGCGCCGTCGAAATATGCTCGCCAACCTGTTCGTACCGGCGACCGATAACCTGCATTGCGACTTTTCCATCGGGAAGATCGAGCTCGGCATTAAGAATCCGGCCTTGCCCGACAAGATAGTTCTCGTGAATCCGGATCGATGCAACGATGAACGAGATACCGGATCGGCTGAGGTCAGCGGTTTCTCCGGTTATCACCAGATTCTCATGCGGCATTCTGAGCCGGCCGGTATTTCGGTCCGGTTCAAACCAGATCCTGACAGGAACCGCGACTCCCTTCCGTGGCGACACGACACTGCCCGCCAGGGACTTGTTCAATTTAGCAACCCACTTTCGTATCATCTGTTTTGTTTTGTGTAACTTAGGGGGAAACTACGTCGGTTGAACAACTTATAAACCTTTTTATCCGAAATTTCAACAACTATTTCTGATATTTAATACAAATTTCGCTTTAAACAGATGTCAGAGGTCAGACGGCAGCTGTCAGATGTCAGACGGCAGCTGGCCGAAATCGGCGACAAACAATTGACGACTGAAAAACTGAAGACTCTCGCGACACTTGCCATCTGACGACTGATGACTGACGACTGCAGTCCAACATCTGGCGTCTGACAGCTGGCGTCTGACGTCTGCTTCCTCACTTCTTCATCGGTTGTCCCTGAACGTCCTTTGATGAGAATTTCGGGTTTTTTCCGTCGAATTCGAGCAGATACGAAAGTCTGCCGGTTTTGCCGTAGGTTGCGGGAACGGCGGTTGCGAAGTATTTCTTTTTGTCGCCGGCGATCACGAGCCGGTAGACATATCCGGTCGATTCCGGAGTTCTCACGTCTTCGGGCAGCAAACCGGCGTTGATCAATTCGTCGAGTTCGCCGAGGCGCGAGTTCTGAAGCGCGAACACTGACTGCGATTTGAAGATCCGTTCGAGCATCGCCTTCGCCTCGGCTTCATGAGTCTTGATCTTAAGATTGAAGAAATATCGGTTGCCGTCCTTCTTGATCTGCGTTTCGGCGGATTCATCGACCGTCAGGATGACCCAATAGTTGCCTTCCTTGCGGAGCCGGATTTCCTGCAGCGTGATCTCGCGGGTTTCGTTGTCGGGGAGTTTTGCCGTAACCGTCGCGTAGTTGCCGGAGACGATCTCGCCGTTGATTTCGACCTGCGCCGGAACACCGACCGCGATCTGCTCGAAATCAACCTTCAACTCTTCAAGCTCGGCTTCTGTCAGACCTTCGATCGCCGGCCGGAGATTGGTCAGAAACAATGCCTCACGAAACTTCTTGTCGCGGAGATTTGCGTAAAACGCCCGGACCGTATCGGCCGGACCGTTTTCGGCATAGTCGATCGACGAGCCCTCGCGACGCGGATTCGCGCCCGGAACCGATTGCGATTCAGGTACCGGAACGGCTGCGTTAACGACCGGTTTCGGTCCCTCATCGGGCAATGCCGCCTTGGCCGAACAACCGCCGATGCACAAAGTCGCAAGAATCAAAAAGAAAAAAAACTTAGGAAATGCTGATCTCAACATATGCAAAAAGAATGAAAAAGGCGCTGCCTGAAGATTGAATTCGGGGATCGGACGCAACGGAAGAATTCGCCGCGCAAAAAGATTATAGCGCGGCGTGTACAAAAAGGTAAAACAAAAACTGGAATTATTTAAGGATTGTTAGTTTAGGGTTGCGATCCGATCACGGCGCAGGCATTTTCATGTTGATCGTCTCGCTCTTTCCGCTCTCGATCTTGACCTTTGACGCATCTTTGATCGCGGCTTCTAGCCATTTGTCAGCCGCCTCACCCTTGAGCGCCGACTGTTCGCGCGTGACCAAAATAATCGCAAATTCGCCCGGCGCGAGTTTGATTTCGAAGTCGCCGTTTTCATCCGTTCGTCCGTTGCGCTGAAACGTCATCGTGCGGCGTTTCGGATCGACCGGCACCGCCATTATCTGAACGCCCGGCGCCGGTTCACGCCCGTCCGTTGTCACTTTGCCGGTCAATTTCCCGAGTCCTTTGCCGAGCACGATCCGGACATTCTCAAGCCGCTCGCCCTCTTTGAATTCATATTCCGACGAAAGCAGATCGACCGAACCGGCCATCATTGATTTGACGTAATAATCGCCGACCGGAACGACCGTGAATTTCGACTTCCCGGCCGAAACGCTATCGATCTTGAAATCGCGATCAATCTTCGGAACGGTCACGGCCGGCCCGGGTCGCGGAACCGAATAATTGTAGACCTGACCGGCCGAGCCAAGCTCGGCGGTTTCGTTTTCGACCCGGATCGAAACACTCTCGGGCATTTCATTCAACGTGTTTTCGACGGCTACGGTACCCGACAGAATTCCTCCGAACGTCAACTCGATTTGAATATCCGCGACATTTTTGTCGTCAATCGTGATTTCCTCGATCTTCTTCGCGTATTTTGGCGGCTGAGGCTTATTCGCCTGCTTTCGCGGCCTGACCAATCCTTCTTCATCCTCTTCGAAATCATCGGGCGTAAGGTTCGTCGGTGAAACGACAACCTTGTATTTGCCCTTCGGAAGTTCAACAAACAACCACTTTCCATCGGAATTGGTTCTCGTGCCCTGCAATTGCCGGCCGATTTCAGCCATGATCGTGAATGTCTTGTTATCGCCATCGCGCTGCAGCGTGATTTCGGCAGCGACCGGTGTTTTGTCTTTCGCCGAAATGACCCGGCCGGAGATCGCGTACAGAAAGCGACCGGGAATCGTGACGTTGACATCGGTCATCTCGATTCCGTAGTCAATCTTTATGACGTCTGCGGAATCGGGATCGAATACATCCGGATTGTAGACAGTGAGAAATGAACTTCCGCCGCCCAGCAACATCCGCTCAAACGCCGGACCGCGTTGGTCATTTCCGGTGTGATTGGCGTTTTCAACCGCGCGGACGATGTACTCGCCCGGAGGAAGGCCGGAAAATCGGAACATTCCGCGGTCATCGGTCTGAAAACCGCCGCCGCCGAACAGACCGGCGATCGCCGAAAAATTTGGAAGGACGCCGAGGAATTTGTCGCCGACCTTGCGCAGCACTTCGACTTTGACGCCGATCGCCGAATCGCCGTCATCGTAGGAAATGCGGCCGCTGATCGCACCGCCTCGCCGCGCCGCAACCTGAACGTATGTATCGTTGATGCCGTTGACGATGATCTTCTCAAAATCCTTGAACGCCTCAGCCATTGCCTCCCGTTCGCCGCCGCGTCCGCGCATTTGAGAAAAATCGACAAACGCGAGCGGCGACACGACACCGGGTGCGTTGACCATCGCGTAGTACGTTCCGGCCGAAACTCCAGAGATCTCAAAATTGCCTTCATTGTCAGTCAGACCGCTTTTCTCGCCCGGCCCGCTGATGGTGTCTTTCATCAGCATGATCGTCGCGCGGCGAACCGGACGGCTGGTATCGGCATAAAAAATCCGGCCGCGGACCGTCGACATCGGTGCCGGCGTCGGCGAGCCTTCGACGACTTCAATCTTTTCCTGAGGAAATGCCGGAACGGCGAACAACGTGAGTGCGATGATCAAATACAGATACTTCATATTCAACTACCTGAGAACGAAAATAGCTACGGTTTTTGCACCGAAACGGAAACACTCTGACCGGCCGCTACTGTTACCGGAACCGCCGATCTCATCAGGTCTTCCGTAAACCGGCGCATCGCTTCGGCATCACGCGGAAGAAGGATTTGCGGCGGAAACAGAACCAGTTGGTATGAACCCGGAGCAACGCGGATCGAAAAATCGCCGTTCGGTGCGACCAACCCCGAGGCGCCGATAACGGCTTCGAACTTCGCTCCTGGCCGGATCAACTGAGCGCGGTATCCAGCAATTCCTTCGAGATTCTCAACCCGGCCCTTGACCGTTCCCATTGCGGTCGAAACTACGATCGTCAATCCTTTGACCGCCTCTCCTTCCTTGACCTCGAACGTTCCCGACGCGACGTTTGCGTCGTTCAAAGTCGCGCTGACGACGTAAAATTGCTGTGTCGCCGCGACCACGCGATACTGGCCGGGTTCGACTTTACCGAACCGGATCGATGAATCAACCACGCTCTTATCGGCATTCGGCCGAATGTTTCGGTATTCGGGATAAAACGACCGGCGATTTGCATCATCTATCAATATCACGCCCATGCTGCTCTCAAATGGTGCGCCCTTTTCATCGACCACGACGCCGCTGACGCTGGATTCGGCGCCGACCTCGATCTCGATCCGGTCAAGGTTCTTGTCAGTGATCTCTATTTCTTTCCGCGCTGTGCCGAACCTCTCTTTCGGCTTTTCCGACTGTTCCCGATCGTAACGCGGACGTTCGGAGACGATCAGCAAGTACTTGCCTTTCGGGATATTCCGAAGTTCCCAGTCGCCTGCCGCATCGCTCGTTGCTTCATTGCCGGCCGAACCGAATTCACGGACGTTTCGATCCTGCGGATTCATCGATGCGAAACGAACCGTAAACCCTTCAAGCGGCCGGCGCGTCGTTTTCGAAATGACCCGTCCCGTAACGACGAATAACGTTCTTTCAGGAACCGAGATGTCGATCCCTAATGCTTCCTCGCCGAGGTTGACCTGAATTGTCTTCGCCTGATCCGCTCGTTCGCCTTCAGGATAATAGGTTCGAAGCGTTGTCGATTCGGGCAGCGACGAATAATACGCCGGAGTTTCGCTGTTGTGCCGGTAAGGCTCGATCACGCGGACAACGTATTCGCCCGGCGCGAGTCCTGTAATCCGATACTGACCGCGGTCATCAGTCGTGAATCCGCTGCCGTACGCGCCCATGTTTGAATTGAACACGGAGTCGGTTTTGCGCAACGCTTCGACGCGCAGACCGACCGCGACCTCGCCGTCGGAATATGTGATCTTGCCCGAGATCGATCCGGCGCGAGTCACGCGGACCAACACCTGGGTTTCACCAACTCCGGCTACGTCGAACGACTCAAAGAATTCAGACATCGCTTTCGAGTCAGTGACACCAGGTCCGCGAAAGAAAGATGACTTTGTTAAGAATCCCGCCCCTGACATTTCGACCGAATATGTTCCGGGCTGAACGTTCTGAACAACGAACTCGCCATTCTCGTCGGTTTTCGCATTCGACATTCGGCCGGCTGTCACGAAACCGCCGCCGGACCCGCTTCCGTTTCCCGATCCGACGGTCCGGGTTTCGTCGCGTACCAGATTGAGACCGGCAAATCGGACTGGCCGGCTCGTATCGGCATAAATTACTCGACCGCGAACGGTCGCTCCGGTCGCAACCGGTCGCGTGATCGGCGACGGTACAGTCTTGACCGCGATCAGATCTTCTTGTCCGATCAGCGGTGATGACAGAACAAAAAGGACGATAACCAAAGAAAAAACGGAACCGAGGATTCGGAGCATAGAAAAACCTCCTGAACGAAGAAACGGGTTGCCCTGCGATGTTATCACAGAACAACCCGGTCAAAACAGGATTTTCGATCGACCTAGACGTCTTTTCTGCGTCCCGAAAGCAGCATTTCGCGTCCGACGAAATAAAGAATGATCGTCAGTATCAGGAACGGGATCATTCCCAGAACGTCGGCGTTGTCGCCCGCAAAGAACGGGTTCGAAGTCGCCGCCCATTCGGCCCAGCCATCCTTGATCTTCTTCAGTGTCGTCAAAAAGGCCGGTTTGTCGAGACTGAAAAGCGCAACCATGATTCCGGCGATCGCGCCGCCGGCAATGTATCCGGATGCGAGCAAGACACCGTTCGACTTGTCGGTTTCCGCGTCGATCTGTTCAGACGTCAGATTTTGCCGCGCGAACTTCTTGCGCAGATAGATATCGACCGCCCAACGCACCATGCCGCCGAAGAAGATCGGCGTCGAGGTCGAGATCGGAAGATACAGGCCGACGGCGAACGCCAGACTCGGTACGCCCGCGACCTCAAGCATTATCGCGATCATCGCACCGATCAGCACAAGTCCCCACGGCAGCTCCTGATTCAGGATCCCCTTGATGATGTAGCTCATCAAAGTCGCCTTCGGAGCGTCGTAGCGCGTCAGGTCTTTGCCGTCCTCATCCTTTTTGATCTGGCCGTTGATACCCGGATCGACCAGATAAACAGGCTTACCCTGCATGTCGATCAGGTATTTGCCGACGGGGCCGGCGGCCGGATCGGTATTCTGCCAAACACGATAGCTGGCCTGATCGGTTTCCTTGTATTTTCCGTTGACGATCTTTTCGCTCTTGAACGTGCCGTGCTCGCGGAAAAGCTGCTCTTCCTTGACGCGGAACTCGGCCGAAAACTCTTTGACGTCGACTTTGTGATAGTACGTTTCGGCGTTGTTGAGCGTCACCAGCAGCCAGCCGAGCACGAGCGCCGACGCGAGCGCGCCGAACAGGATCGCAATCTGCTGATTGCGCGGCGTGCCGCCGACCCAGAATCCGGTTTTCAAATCCTGCGATGTCGTTCCGCCGTTCGAGGCGGCGATGCAGACGATTCCGCCGACGCTCAGCGCCGTCACGAAATACGGATCGGCCGCCGTCCAGCCGAGCAGCAAAAATACCAGACACGTGATCAGCAGCGTCGCCACCGTCATGCCCGAAATCGGGTTCGACGACGATCCGATCTCACCAGTCAGCCGCGACGAAACCGTGACGAACAAGAAACCGAGAACGAGGATCAGGATCGCGCCGACGATCGACACTTTCCAATCCTGGAAGATCGAAAGTCCGAGTTGCGGAAGCAGCAGAATACCGGCGATCAGCCCGACGATTCCGATGATCACCCATTTCATCGAAATGTCCTGATCGGTCCGCGGAAGACGTGAACCGTCGGCATTGGTTGAACCGCCCGTAAGATCGGCAAGGCCGGACTTGAGTCCGCTCCAGATCGTCGGCAAACTGCGGCCCAAGGAAATGATTCCGGCGGCCGCGACGGCGCCGGCGCCGATGTAGAGAATGTATGAACCGCGAATCGCTCCGGGTGACATTTCGGCGATCGTTTTGCTCAATTCGGGCGCGATCGGAGCCGCCGCCGATTCGCCGAAGAACTTGATCAGCGGGATCAGCACGAGGTACGACAAGATGCCGCCGCCGAGCATGATTCCGGAAACATACGGACCGATGATGTAACCGACGCCGAGCAGTGCCGGGTTGTTTTCTAGCGAGACCGATCCGCCTTTGATCGTCTTGTCGCTGAATTCCTTGTGCGGCTCGGGGTTCCACATGCTGAAAACCTGCATCAGGACGTTGTAGACAAATCCCATCGCGAAGCCGACTCCGATGATCTTCCCGCCCTGAAGCGCTGAATCGTCGCCCGCAGACAGATCGCCTTCATGCGATGCTTCGCGCGACTCTTTCGACGCGCCGGCCTTCAGCACTTCGGCGCAGGCCGTGCCTTCCGGATATTTCAGATAGCCGTGCTGCTCTTTGATCAGCGCACGGCGAAGCGGGATCATCAGCAGAATTCCGAGCAGTCCGCCGAAGACCGCAACCAGCGTCGATTGCATGAGGTCGAGATCGAATCCGAGGATCATGATCGCCGGCATCGTCACGCCGACGCCGAAGGCGATCGATTCGCCGGCGGAACCGGCCGTTTGCATGATATTGCCTTCAAGAATTGTCGCGTCGCGCGCTCCGAGCTTCGAAAGCAATCTGAACAAAGTGATCGCAATGACTGCGACCGGAATCGATGCTGACACCGTAAGTCCAGTTTTCAGAACCAGATACAGCGACGAAGCACCAAAAATAATGCCGAGCAAAGTGCCGACGAAAAGCGGCAGTATCGACAATTCACGCAAACTGGTTTTGTCGGGAATGTAAGAACGAAAGTTCTCGAGAAATGGATTCTTCATTGAACTAAGAGCCTCCGGAATTCAATTCGGGGAAAGTGTTGAAATGGAACTGACTAAATGTAGCTTTGAATCGAATAATTGGCAAGGAATCGGCGTTGTCGCGTCCGCCCGACAAGGACACACGATTGCCTTCGATGTCAGTAACCTGGTGATAACCGATCGTCGTCACATGGCCGGTTTTCCCGTTTTGTTCTTCCTCGAATTCCGGGATGTCTGTCCTCAGAAGTTCAGTCCGACCCATTCAGACTCTTATTCTCGTTTGAATAAACAGGAACCAATGGGCAGGTAGTTGCTTGAATTAAGCGTAGTGACTATCCGACTGTAACCCCCGTAGCTTTAACGCTTTATGAACAGTCAGAAGGAAAAAATCATGAAACAAGTTTGTTTGAGTATTCTTTGCGTGTGTGTTTTTGCGATCGGCGCGATGGCGCAAACCCCGACTGCAACGCCGGTGCCGACAACTGCCGGCAATGTTTCCCGGGTCACATATTTTGACGTCCTTCCCGGAAAGAACGCCGAATATACGGCGTTCTTGAGAACAAACCAAGTCCCGTTGCTCGAGGAGCAGAAGAAGCAGGGATTGATCCTGAGTTATGGCTTCTTCACGAAGCCGACAACGGCCGGCCCCGGTGACTGGGACCTCGGATT
>JBGASE010000067.1:0-16637 GCA_044229875.1 Pyrinomonadaceae bacterium
CAGAGTGCAGAGTGCAGAGTGCAGAGTGCAGAGTGGACAAAGTGTGAAGCGCAAAGTGCAAAGTGCAAAGTTCAGAGTGCAGAGCGCAGAGTGCAGAGTGCAGAGTGCAGAGTGCAGAGTGCAGAGTGCAGAGTGGACAAAGTGTGAAGCGCAAAGTGCAAAGTGCAGAGTGCGTCCTTTGTCCACAGTCCGCGTTGGCACTGTCCACTGTCAATTGTCCGTTGTCCACTTTGCACTCTGCACTCTTCACTTTGCACTGATCTCTGCACTTTGCACTGATCTCTGCACTGTGCACTTTGCACTGATCTATGATTAAACTTCTCGCACTCGATTTGGATGGGACGCTGCTGGATTCGCAGGGTCGGATTTCCGTCGCCAACAAGGAGGCGATACGGGCGGCTGAAGAGCGCGGCGTGCTGGTCACCATCGCGACCGGTCGGCGATTCAGGGATGCGCGTCCGGTTGCGATTGAGATCGGCTTCAACGCGCCGATCGTCACTCACAACGGCGCGTTGGTTAAATTTGCCGACTCGCTCGAGGTCGTCGAATCATCGCTGATCGCGGCCGGAACGGTTCGCGAGATCCTGCGCGTCGGACGCGAATTCGGCGGCGAACCGCTGGTTTCCGCGGATCCCGCCGGAAAGGGCACGATGTACTACGACATCATTTCCGAAAACAACATTCCGCTTCAGAAGTACATCGCCTGGTCACGACGACTGCATGGCGACGAAGCAGAAGACGCGATCCATCATGTCGGGCGCATCGAGGACGTTCTGGATACGGCAGAAGTGATCCATGTCTCGTTTTCGGGCCCGTGCGGTCCGATGTTTGATCTTGAACGTGTCCTTGGCGACGAACTCGGCAATGCGGTTAACATCCTTGCGACAATCTATCCGCACCTCGATTTCACGCTGCTCGATATCCTGCCGCCAAGCGCGTCGAAGGCGACCGGCGTCGATCATCTCGCGACGATGCACGGAGTTTCGCATGCCGAGGTTATGGTCTGCGGCGACAATTTCAACGATCTCGAAATGCTTGAATACGCCGGAACATCGGTTGTCATGGGAAACGCCGCCGCCGAACTTCGCGAGCGCGAGGATTTTCACGTCACGGCCACCAACGACGAAAACGGCGTCGCCGAAGCGATCAGGAGATTTATTCTTGCTTGAAGCAGACGTCAGATGTCAGACGTCGGACGTCAGACGTCAGATCTCAGTCGCCAGCCAGCCGTCAGACGTCAGATATCAGATGTCGGCCGTCAGACGTCAGATCTCAGTCGTCCGCCTTCAGACGACAGATTTCAGTCGTCAGCCTTCAGACGACAGAACGCTAATTACGCGAAATACGCGAAACCTTCTGACGTCTGACGTCTGACGTCTGACGTCTGATCACCTTCTGACGTCTGACGTCTGAAAGAACTCTGACGGCTGACGTCTGATCACCATCTGACGTCTGACGGCTGACGGCTGACGTCTGAAAGAACTCTGACGTCTGAAAGAAATCTGATATCTGACTTCTCCCGTATGACAACAAAACCCTCGGTGCGCTAGATTATTAACAATAGTTTTTATTTTTTATTTCAGGAGACTTTGATGGCAAACAGAACCGCAGTTATTGAAACGAACTTGGGTACGATCAAATTTGAACTTCTCGAATCGGATGCCCCGAAGACGACCGAGAACTTCCGCCTTTTGGCCGGGAAGAATTACTACGACGGCGTGATCTTCCATCGCGTTATCAAGAATTTCATGATCCAGGGCGGCGATCCGCTCGGCGAAGGATACGGCGGAGAGTCCGCGTGGGGAGGAAAGTTCGACGACGAGATCAACCGCTCATCGCCGCTGTACGCCGGTCCGTACGAAAAAGGAACGGTCGCGATGGCGAACGCCGGACCGAACACAAACGGATCGCAGTTCTTCATCATGCACATCGATTACCCGTTGCCGCCGAGCTACACGAAATTCGGGAAACTGATCGAAGGACAGGAAGTCGTCAACGCGATCGCCGAAGTCGACACCAACGGCCGTGACAAGCCGTTGACTCCGGTCGTCATGGAAAAGGTCTATATCGTCGACTAACCGGCGAGATCAACTGTGCGCGCGGTAATTCAAAAGGTGACGAGAGCGAAGGTAACGGTCGATGACGATGTCACCGGCGAGATCGGTCGCGGTATTCTGCTTCTGCTCGGTATTTCCCGGCGGGATTCCGAGGCAGAAGCACGTTCGATGCTTGAAAAAACGCTCAATCTCCGGATCTTCGATGATGCTGACGGAAAGATGAACCTGTCGCTGCTCGACACCGGCGGCGATCTGCTTGTCGTTTCGCAATTCACGCTTTACGGCGACGCCCGGAAGGGCCGGCGTCCGTCGTACATTGATGCCGCGCCGCCCGAAGAAGCAAACCGGCTATATGAATTCTTTGTCGCCGAGGCTCGAAAGAATGTGAATAAGGTCGCGACCGGACGCTTTCAGGCGATGATGGACGTCGAACTGTTGAACGACGGGCCGGTCACGATACTGCTCGACAGCGACCGCACATTTTAGAGGGAAAATTGAACTATGAACAAACTAATCATTGTCCTGATAATCGCCGCAACCGCGCTGATCGGTTGCAACAACAAAGCGACGACCTCGACTTCAGGCAACAAATCGGCCAGCAAATCGGCGCCGCGTGCGGAAGCTGATTACCAGAAGGGCGTGACGCCAGTTGCCGACCCCGAGATCGCGGTCTTCGAAATGGAGAATCCGGCGTACGGAACGTTCAAGATGGAACTCTATTCAAACGTCGCGCCGAAGATGGTCGCCCGGTTCAAGGAACTGATCAAGGAAGGCTATTACAACGGGATCGCGTTCCATCGGGTCAACGCCAGCGTCATTCAGGCGGGCAATTCCGACACCAAGCCCGGCGCCGTGCCGCAGCCCGGCAAGGAAGGGAGTTCCGGAAAGGAAAACGTGCCGGCCGAATTCTCGGACGTTCCGTACGATACGGCGATCGTCGGGGCCGCAAGACTCGGGAATGACGTTGATTCGGCAAACTCGCAGTTCTTCATCATGCTCAAACGTGAAGAGTTTTTCGACAAGAAATATACCGTATTCGGCAAGGTGTTCGACGGAATGAACAGCGTCCGAACGATCGCCGGCGCGCCGCGAAACGGCGAGAAACCGACCGACACGATCCGCATCAAATCGGCTACGATCCAACCGCGATAACGTTTCATAGATCAGGAATGCCGGACGGTTCGCGGTCCGGCTTCCCTTTTTCGCCGCCGATTTGATATTATCTTGTTTCTCATGCTCGCGTAGCTCAGTGGATAGAGCGCTTCCCTCCGGAGGAAGAAGTCGCAGGTTCGACTCCTGCCGCGAGTATTTTCCTTTTTTTAAATCGAAAATGGTTGAAGTTACTAGTCGCGACAATCCGAAGATCAAGCTGATCCGCAGGATCCGTGACGGCCGCGAGCCCGATTCGATCTTTCTTGAAGGATTGCGTTTGTGCCGTGAGGCGATGCGGTCGCCGGTCGAGATCACGGACGCCGTCTTTGCCAAAAGCTTCAGCGGCTTCGACGAATTCGAATCGATTCCCGATCGGATCGTAGTCCCCGACAAGGTCTTTCAAACACTTTCCGATACCAAGCAATCACAGGGCGTGATCTTCATCGCGCGCCGGCCGGCGACCGATTTTGCGCATTTCATGTTCGGCCGATCGGCCGTCGGATCATCATCGGCGCTGCTCATGCACCGCATCAACAATCCTCAGAATCTCGGCGCGATCATGCGTTCGTGCGAAGCGGCCGGAGTTCGTGATGTCGTCGTGTCAAACGGTTCGGCAGATTGTTACTCGGCGAAATCGCTGCGTGCGTCAATGGGATCGGCGCTTCGGATGAATGTCTGGGAGCGGGCGGGATTCGATGAAATTCTCGGATGGGCGAAACGCTCCGGCCTCAAACTTGTCGCGACCGATATTTCCGGATCCCGGAGTTACCGCGATTTTGACTGGTCGGTTCCGCATCTGATCGTCTTCGGGTCGGAGGCGCACGGCCTGTGCGCAAATGAACTTGAGGCGATGGACGAAGTCGTCACGATCCCGATGAAAAACGGCGTCGAAAGCCTCAACCTCGCGGTCGCCGCCGGAATTATCCTCTTTGAACGGATCGCTTAGTCAGTAAGTTTGGAATTCCTAACTCAAAGTTTGGGTCTATTGCCGTCCGCGCGATCCGCGCGTCGGAAGTTATACCGCGAATCACGCGAAAAACGCTAAACTATCTTTTCATCCAGCTCAGGTAGCAGAACAACAATTGAATCAACTTCCGCGGTCATTTAGCGCTTTTCGCGTATTTCGCGTTTGGAATTCCTAAGTCACATTTTGGGTCTATTGCCGTTCGCGCGATCCGCACGTCGGAAGTTTTACCGCGAACCACGCGAAAAAACGCTAAACTGCCTTTTCCCACGGCTTGTGCGGCTGAACATCACTCGAATCAAATTCGGCACCTGTTTAGCGTATTTCGCGTGTTTCACGTTAAAACTTCCTATGTCGCTTTTTGGGTTCCAGCGGCAGTCTTTCCGCTTACGGTTCGCGCGACGAATTGGACGGTGAATTGGCTGAATCGACACCGGGCTCGGTGACTTTCATCTCTTTCTCAAATGCCGCCTGGAATTCCTTGTTCTGCGCGATGATCAGCCCTTGGGTGATTTCGGCCGCGAGCGCCGCACGATCTTCTGCGACCGAGACGTCCTTGAGCCGGTTTCGGGCCTCGATAAACGCCTTTTTCGCCTCGTCGTAATTCTTTGAGTAGAAATGAGCCTTGCCGAGAACGTAAAAGTCGGAAGCGTCTTTCGGCGGAGCCGTCTGATACTGTTTGATCACTTCCGCCGGTTTCGTAACCGCGTCCTGCCGCAGCGAATCGACCGAATTTTGCGGAATATTGTTTGTCTTTTCGGTCAGGATCGGCACTTCCGGAATCGCAACCGCATATTTCTGATAAGCGAAAAACCCGCCGGCGCCGATCGCCGCGCCGATCAGCAGCAACGCGAGCCAGCCGAGCATTCGTCCAATCCCGCCGCCTGAGTCTTTTTCGGAGTAGGAAGAGAACGGCATTTCATCGTCATCGGTTCTGACGTGGATCACTTTCTCGGGCTCGACGGCCGGTTCCTCATCCGCCGCGAATGACATCATCGGTTCGCGCTGCGATTCATCGCTGAACGCCCGATAAACCGGTTCATCATCTTGTTCCTGAATCAGATATTGCTCGTCACTATCGGCATATTCGGCAACCGTCGCGGCCAAAACCGAGTTCTCCGCGAATTCCATCGTCGGCTCCGCCGATTCATAACGCGAAGTGGCGATCGTCTCTTCCTCAATATCATCGATACGCCCTTCTCCGACCTGCTCAAACCCGTCCGCAGCCTCCTTGGTCCTGACGATCACCGCCGTCAGATTGTCCTCGGCACCACGATCAAAGCAGATCGCCTTGATTCTATCGCAAATGATGTTCGGGCTCGGGCTTGAAATCAGCAGCTCGCGGATCTCGAAATCGGAAATATGCCGCGTCACGCCGTCAGAACATATCAGGAAGACCGAGCCGGGCTCGACCGGGATCGATTTGAGATCGACCTCGACAACGCTTTCGGCGCCGAGCGCCCGCGAGATGACGTTCCGGCTCGGGTGATTCGCCGCCTGCGCCGCCGTCATCCGGCCGGCTCTGACCTCTTCTTCAACGACCGAATGATCCTGTGTCTCCCGAAACAGACTGCCGCGCGGATCAAGCCGGTAAAGACGGGAATCGCCGACATGACCGATAGTCGCAAAATCGTCGCGAATGTAAAGCGCGACGATCGTCGTTGCCATCATCGACAACTGCGCGAGATCGCCCGACATTTGATAGATTGCCGAATTGGCGCGTTCGATCGCGATCCGCATGACCTCTTCGGCATCCGCGCCTGAATGAATATTGATGAACGCCTCACCGAGGATTTCCATCGCCATCTGCGACGCCACCTCACCGGCCTGCGCGCCGCCGACGCCGTCGGCAACCGCATAAAGCCCGATCTCCGGTATCTCAAGGAACGAGTCTTCATTCTGCGGACGCTTTTCGCTCAGCCCGCGATCGGAAACCGATGCCGAAGTGATTTGAATTTTCGTTTCCATGATGATTCTCCGCGAAGCGACTATTGGAACTCGGCCGGCAATTCGGTAGCCGTGCCGCGATCGATGGCATTGCGATGCGAGAACGCAAGAAGCATCCCGAGCATCGTGAAACTCGTGATCAGGCTGAATCCGCCATAACTCACGAAAGGCAGGGTGATTCCGGTCATCGGCAACGCCCGCGTGATGCCGCCCATGTTCACCAGCGCCTGAAATCCGATAAATGCGGTGAGCCCGACGGCCGAAAGTTTGCTGAACATGTCGCGTGAATCAAGAGCCGTCCGGACGCCCGCGCTGACCAGTACAAGTAGCGCAAAGATTATCAACAAACCTCCGAAAAGTCCAAGTTCTTCCGAAACGGCGGCGTAGATGTAATCCGAATCGGAAACCGGGATCAATTCGACGTAGCCGAGCCCGAGCCCGCGGCCCGTAGTGCCGCCGGATGCGAGGCCGAAGGTCGCCTGTGCCGGTTGAAACGCGAGCGCGTCGAACCACGCATCGACATTGACCGATCGCCTCATGTTCTCGTCTTCGGCAAGGATCTGCGGAAGCTCGGGAGTTTTCTTGACGAGGTCGTCATAGTAGTCGTCGTAATCCTCTTTCCACCACGACGTTTCGGGCGGCGGCGGATTGAATCCGTCGAGCCATAAGTGAAACCGCTGCTGAATCCGGTTCGGCAGGATCGCCTTGACCGGTTTGGCGAGCGTCGGAAGTAGCGGGATCTTTTCCTGCGTTTTTTCGGGAAGCGCTCCGACAACGAGGATCCCGACCATCAGCAGGACGCTCCCGACCAGCACGAAACGCTGCGAAAAGCGCCGCACCGCGACCAGAAAAAGCGTCGCGTAAACGCCGCTGAAAACCATCATCTGACCGAAGTCCTTGAGCACGAAGAACGGCACGAACGGCATCATCGCCATCACGACCAACGGCACGACGTCTTTGGCGCGCGGCAGTCCCCAGTACGTCCGCGCCAGATTTTTGTAGAGCACGGCGAGAATCGCCGCAAACCCGATCAGGAACGGGATCTTCGACGGCTCCCACGGAGTCATGTTGCCGATCGATTTTCCGGCCCGCGACGTTACGGCGGCCAGCAGCAACGGCCCGAGCGTCAGGAGGACGAGCAGAAACCCGTTGTTCTGGAGAAACGTAAGTACCGATTCATTCCGGAAAACCAAGATCGCACCAAGACAACAGAAGATCGCAAAGATAGGAATCAGCGTTTTGCCTGAAGTTACCGTCGCCCAGAGCGAATCGCCCGCCGGACGAGGCGTCTCTTTCGAAAGATCGACCGGCGACGGCGGCGATGGCGGAAGCCCCATCATCTGCTTTTTCTCAGGCGAATAGTTTTCCTGAATGTAATGGAGTTGTGCGGTTTTGATCTTCGCGTCGCGCTCAGCGATCATCGCCCGCAATTTGGCCCGCGTCATCTCACGTGCCTTTTCTTTTTCGGTCAGGTTCGAGTTCTGGATCTTCTCACGCTCTTCACGCGGGATATCGACCGCATATTCGCCGTCGTTGAACAGCCGGTACTGAACCGTGAGTCCGATCGAAAACAAAAGCACGGCCGACGTGTAAAGCGTCCAATTTCCCTTGAACTTGAAAACGACGGAAATGAAGATCGGAAGAACCGCGAGGATCAGAAGCAACGCGAGATTGCGAAAGGCGCTAAGCGACGAGGTTTCATAACCGCGGAGCAGCGCGCCGTAGCTGATCGAATAATGGGCGATCGCCGTCAGCGCGACGATCAGCAGAAGTATCAGAACATGTGTTGAGGCGCGGCTTTTCATTTTTTCTTCTTTTTCGGCTGCGGTTCGGTTTGTTTTTTCGGCGTGTACTTTTCGCCGAGCAGGCCGAGTTCCCTCGCCTTGAGAATGATATCGGCCGCGATCGGCGCCGCCGTCGTGCCGCCGTATGCAGATCCGCCGATGTCCTCGATCACGACCGCGATCGCGACCTGCGGGTTCTCGAGCGGCGCGAGCACCAGAAACCAACCGTCCCAGCGCGTGTAAGTATCGGCGACGTCAACTTCGACGATCTCTCCGTCGGCGTTCTTCTTCCGCTCTTTGTGCGTCTTTTTCGTCCCGTCCTTGTTGTAGACGATGACTCCGTCCTTGTCGGCCGTGCCTGTCTTGCCGCCGCTCGTGATTCCGGTTCCGGCCAGTTTCGAGCGAACGATCCCGCCGGTTCCGCCGGCTTCTTCGGTCACGGTCGACATGATCTCGCGCACCTCAAGCGCCTGATTCGGCGTCAATACCTGCGCGAACATCTGCGGCTGAAGATCGGCCTCGATCTTCGGCTTCATCAGTTTGCCTTGCAGATTGCCGGCTGCGGCCGCGATCAGCGCCATCTGAAACGGTGTCATCTGTCCCGCAAGTCCCTGCCCCATGCCCTCGACGCCGAAGTCATAAAGCGTCAGTTTCTCGCCGGTGACGATCGTCGAATGGGCCGGAGCGAGCGAGTTCGCGATCCGTTTGTTGCTGGTGTTCCAGATCTCGGAAAAGAACCCCTGCGTCAGCGCTTCTTTCGGGGTCTCAACCGGTTCGATGCCGAGCGTCCTTGCCGTTTGTGCCATCCGGTCGCGGCCGAGATAGTTCGCCATCTGCGAAAAATACTGGTTGCTCGAAACCTTGAACGCCTCGCGGATCGGGATATCGCCGCAGGCGTGGCAGCTTCCGCCGGCATCGCAGATCGGCCGCGAACCGCGAAACGGCGTGTAGCAGTCTGGCGCGGGCCGTCCCGGCAGGATCGTTCCTTCCTGACCGGCCTGAAACGCGGCGATCATCGTGAATGTCTTGAAAGTCGATCCGGGAATGTAGAATTCGCGGGTCGCGCGGTTGAGAAGCGGCTGATCGCGCTTGTCCGCCTCGAGCCGCAGAAACCCGTCGAGCGTCTCGGCTTCCTTCAGACTGTATGACGGATTCGAGTACATTGCGAGGATATCGCCGGTCTGCGGATTGATGACGACGATTCCGCCGCGTTTTCCCTCAAGCCTCTTAGCCGCGTAGGTCTGAAGCTCGCGGTCGATGGTGATGCGGACATCGCGATTTTCGGGTTCGGGCTTTTTGTACTTAGTCAGCATCTCCCAGCTTTCCGGAAGCGGCTCTGCGTCGCGCCTGAAAAGCGTGCGTTCAAGTCCCGGAGTCCCGCGTTCGGTTCCGAGAATATGCGCCATTTCGCGTTCGAGCGGATATTCGCGGTCGATCTTTTTGTCGGAATCGACTTTGTAGTAGGCGAGCGAGTTGTTTAGCTTGCCGGTGCGGTCGAGCATCCAGCCGCGGAGCGAAGCGGCCGTTGTCCGGCGCATCCGAAGATCCTTGTACGCGAGCGCCTGAAACTGCTCATTGTAATCGTCGGCGTAATACGTCCAGTAAACGTGAAAACCGTATACCGAAAAGGCAAGCAGCACGAAGACGATCTGCCAGACCCTGAGACTGCGGTTGGCGAGCGTCGATGTCAGCCGTTTCTTGACCTCGGCCGCGAGTTCGAGTTCGAACGGCAGTTTCGCCGTTCTGAAGTTGCCCCAGAACGACATGATCAGGAAAACGACGAGAACCGAAAGACCGATGAGATAAACGATGCTCAGTCCGGCGGGCGTTCTTTCAAGCACCTGACCGCCGAAAATGTTCTCCGGTCTCAATTTTTCAAGCTGGAGCAGAAATAGGAAAAGCGTCATTGGTCGTTATTTTTTTCAAAATCAAGAACAATTCGTTCACTCGTCGGTTCGGGTTCCGGCTCACGGACCAGCACCGGCGCCGCGCCGATCGGTTTGATGACCTCGATCTTCGGCGCCGAAACACGTTCGGCGGCCGGCAGTTGAAACTCTTCGGTCGGCAAATCGGCGACAGCCGGCTCCTCAACCATGATCCTTTCGAACCGGACATCGATCGATCCGAAGCGAATGACTCCGTCGTCTCCGATCGCAACCGCCTTACCGTACGCAATACGACTTCCGCCGACAAACGTTCCGTTGGTCGATCCGGTATCGGCAACCGCGATCCGTTCGTCGGGCCGGATGACCAAAGAAGCGTGCATTTTCGAGATGCTCGCATCATCGATGACGATCTCGTTCTCGGCGCCGCGTCCGACGCTGACGCGCGTTCCCGGCAAGAATTCAAGTGTTCGCTCGCGAGCTTTCCCGGCCGCATGATAACTGGCGTGAAAGACGATCGGCGTCGGTTCAGGTTCGGGAACCGGCTCGGGTTCGGGAATGTAGTCGCCGACGCGAACCTGCGGAACAGTGACGTTCACGGCGACCTCGTTCGGTTCCTTGTCGAATTTGTCGAAGCTGACCAGAAGTTTCACGCCATCGGTAAAATAATCGGGCTTGACCCGCAGATTTATCGGAGCATACGTGTGATACCGTTTGTCGTTGATGTGATCTACGACGGCGACCGTCAGCTCGTTTTCAAGCCGCACGAGCGCATCGTCAGAATCGGCCGAGAACTTGTCCCACTGCATTTTTAGATTGATGTTATGAGGAACGAACTTTCCGTCGCGGAGCTCATGATCGAGCAGTTTCTTCAACTTTTCGATCAATTCCGATGTCGCGAGACTGCTCGACGGGCGATATCCGCGGCCGGTCAGCCGATCAAAGGCATCGCCGACCTTCGTTAAAACGCCGCGGAGCAGCCAATCAGTCGATAATTTGCTTCCTTTAGCGTTGCCTTCGTCAGACATTTCTCTCAATTCCCGCCTGAATCAATGGGTTGTAGAATGCGCGTTTATTCTAGCCTAACTAGCTTGAAAATCGAAGTTTACGAGCAGGTTTTTGGGAACGTGGCGATGCAATGCAAAAATTTTTTTGGAATTGTTGAACATTGTTTGTTTTCTCTTAATATGTCAATTTGAAAAAAATTCGGTCGCCGCCTCAATCAAAATGACCGAATTTGAACGGTTCTCTTTCCTCAGAATTTGACTTGGACGAGTACGGAGGCCTATGCAACGCGGATTTTCAATTGTCGAACTGCTGGTCGTTCTTGCGATCATCGGCGTTCTTTCGGCAGTCTCGGTTTTATATCTGGCCGGGCATCAGAAGCTTTTTCGTCCCGACGAACAGGCGATGAATATAGTCGATGTCCTGCAGGAAGCGCGGCAGCGATCTCTGACCCAGCGCGAGACGATGCGGGTCGAGATC
Source organism: Pyrinomonadaceae bacterium (assembly GCA_044229875.1). Taxonomy (GTDB): domain Bacteria; phylum Acidobacteriota; class Blastocatellia; order Pyrinomonadales; family Pyrinomonadaceae; genus JAFDVJ01. Next base: position 11,273 of record JBGASE010000067.1, read on the forward strand.
GATCTGACCGACAGAACCGTGCGCCTGATCGATGAGAACGGAGCCTCGACCGTTGAGGACGACCTTCTGATTCGTGAGTCGAAGCTCCATACCGAATCGGATGTAAAGATGGGCGTCCGCCCGATCGACATCGTGACGGTTCCCGAAGAATCGCTTCCCGTTCCGATCGCGGATTTCCGTCCGAGTGTCTATCCGCCGAGCATCACCCACAACGTCTGCACGCTCAGATTCCAGCGAAACGGAACGGTCGTCAATCAGGGATCGGACGCGATCGGATCAAATGCCGCGAACACCGGAGCGACGATCTATGTCTGGTCATTGAAGCCTAATGCGGAAACCGAATCGGATATCGCCCGCGCGGTGACCGTCATCGGCGGGACCGGCGCAATCCGCGTTTGGGAGTATGACCGAAGCCTGACGGCGGCAAACAAATGGGTGGACTCAAGGCGGTCGGCTTCTTACGGCGGCCAGACCGGAAACTGAGAGATGATGAAACGCAAAAAAGATCAGTCAGGCTTTTCGTACATTGACGTGATGGCCGCGCTCGTCATCCTTTTTATCGGATTGCTCGCATCGACTGCCGCACTGACCGCTAACCTGCTGCGATCCTACGAAAGCGAAAAGCAGGCGCTTGCCAAGCAGATGGGACTTTCGACGATCGAATCGATTTTTGCGGCCCGCGACATCGCCCGCGACGGCGCCGTCGAAAGCTGGGAAACGATCGGCAATGTCGGAACGAACCCGACAAACGGAGTACCGCAGGGAATATTCGTTTCCGACTGGCACCCGATACGCGATGACGTCGGGCTTGACGGAGTCGCCGGAACGGCCGATGACGCCTGTCCTGAGGATCAGGCTTGCCAGGTTGTCGGCCAACCGGCGAACAACAGCGCCTATGCCATCGGATATCGCCGCCGGATTACGATCACCGATCTTGAAGATCCGGAGCGCCCGGTGCCGCCGTACCCGATATCGCGACGCCGGATCGATGTCGCCGTCCGCTATCAGATCAACCAGCTCGAACGCGAACAGGTGATCACGACGATCATCACGAATTATCAGGAGTAATACAATGTCGAATCGAAGCGATCAGGGATTCTCGATCGTCGAACTTATCGTCTCGATGGTGATTTTCATGGTCGTCATCGGGACGGTTTTCGGACTTCTTCAAACCGGCTTGATCGATCGTAACCGCGCCAACCGCCGCTCCGACATCCTGAAGAATGCCCGGGCCGCAGTCCATATCATCGGCCGCGACGCGCTCAACGCCGGTCTTAGCTACAACCGGAACGGCGCCATCGTTCCGGACGACTTTCTCGCGGCCCGGCTTGGTCTTGAGGCCGATGACGATTCGGAACGCGACATACTTCCGTCGGTAGTCGGCGGCAACGACATGTTCGTCAATCTCCTTAATGCAAACCCGGCCGTCCGCACCGACCTTTTGTCATTCACCTATCGCGACACCGCGTTCAACGCGACCAACGTCATATCGCTGACGAATGCCGCCGCGCCGCCCGGGGCGCCGTCTACCGTCCGGCTTCAGACGCAGCCGAATCAGGCGCAGCAAACATCCGCGTTTGATCTTTATCTCGTCGAATCGGACAGTTCGCAAGTTGCGGTCATGGCTACCGCGCGTCCGTCGGCGAGCGAGATCGACATCGCTCCGGGGGACCCGCTCGGCATCAACCAGCCGCTAGACGGTACCGGGACCGCAGTCAGCCTATTGCAGCGATGTACGGCGATCGTTACCGAAAACTGCACGACCTACGTAGCGTCCGTCAAACGAATTGTGTGGGTCGGCTACAAAGTTCGTGGCGACGGCACGCTCGTTCGGATTCTGTTCGGAAACAATACCGGGGCGGCCGCAGATTCACAGATACAGGAACTCCCGATCGCTTATAACGTCGAGGATTTTCAGATCCGATACGTGTTGAAGGACGGCACCGTCCATGACAATCCGTCGGTCGGTGCCGACGGCTTGCCCGGGACGGCCGATGACGTGATGTCGAATTTCAATCTCGTCCGGCAGATCGTCGTCCGCATTTCGGTCCAGGCGGGCGAGGACGACGAACAGCTTGGACGGCCCGAAACGATTTCGCTGAACGCGGTGTTCAGTACCCGAAACCTTGAGTACGATGCCGGCTGATGTCGCGGCCGAGCTTCCGACCCGGAGAAACTGGAATGTCTAAGAGAAATTGGAACGAAAACGGTTCGGCGATGGTCATCGCGCTTTTCGCGCTGACGTTGGTATCTGCCTTCGTCGCGTTGGCGGTGACGCGGACCACGAACGAAACGATCGCGGCCTCCAACGACGCAGCCGAATCAAAGGCGTTCGCCGCAGCCCAAGGCAGTCTCGAGATCATGACCCGAAACTTCGACAAGATTTTCGAGAACAAGCTTTCGCCGACGACGCTCGACCTGCAGCACGTCGAAGAACAGCAACCGCCTCAACTCGACGCCGCATATGATTTTGTTCAGGACATCCGGCAGACGAAGGCGACCGAAACCGTCGTCATGAGCGGCAATCTGCTTCAGGGACTGAACGCGCTTCGCGATGAATGGCAGATCGAAACGACGGCGACCGAAAAGGCTTCGGGTGTACAGGTCGCGCTCCGCCGGAAATTCTACAACAACCGGATTCCGGTGTTCCAGTTCGGCATTTTTTATGACGATGACCTCGAATTTCATCCCGGTCCGCGCTTCGATTTCGGTGGCCGCGTCCACTCAAACGGCAATCTGTTCCTGATGGCACAAACCGGGCTTTACTTTTCATCGCGCGTTTCCGCCGTCGGCCAAGTGTTGACCGATGTCGCCAGAAACGGCCGGTCGGCGACGCAATGGGGCGAAAACGTTTGGATCCGAAACGGATCGGGAACTTACATCAAGCTCACCGGCGGGATGGGAAGCGCCCTCAAGACGCCGGTCAGCGGCGGCGCGGTTTTCACGAATCCGGACATGCCGACGGTGTACCGAAGTTCGGCGTGGCCGACGAATCGGGCCCGCTTTCAGGGCAATCTGCTGGCCGAACAGCGGCGTCTCGACCTGCCGCTCAAACTGGCAAGCTCGATCAGCGGCAGTCCGCTCGATTACGTCGAACTGATCAAACGCGGCCGGGGCATCGGAGATCTACATCACGACGGCGTCTCCGTCACGGCGGTAACGACCGCCACCGCCGACACGCAGATTACGACCAAGGAACGTTATTACAACAAACCGGGCCTGCGGATTTCGCTCGCCGACAGCAAGGCGAAGCTTCCCGGATGTGCGTCGGGCACGGGAACATCGCCGGTCGCCACCGCCTGCGGAATCCGGCTCGACGGAGCAGCGTCCGGTGACGGTTCGGATCCGTCGCCCGGTCAGCCTCGCGGGTATCAGCCCGTTCCGATGGCCGACGGTTACCAGGCGACCCGCGTCAACGGCGACCGCTTCGCCGGTTCCGGCCGGCAGGTCTGGATCAAGATCGAGCTAGTCGGACGCGACCAACTCACCGACACGGTTGTCGCCACCGATGTCACCGAAGACGTCCTCAGCCTCGGCGTGACCGAACCGGCGCCGGTAATCACGGTCGGCGGCGTAACCCGTTTCGGCATCAGCGGCTATGGCAATCGGGACACGAGATCAATCGTAAAACTGCAGCGTTGGATGATACCCGGCGTCGCCCTGACCTCCGCCGACACCAATTTCGCCACTTCTTATTCATGGAACGGGACAAATTACAACGTTGTTCTGGCGGATGAATGTTCCGCTTCGGATTATGCGTCATGCACGGCGGTCGACGGCGGAACGACCGGCAGTTTCATCGGTGACAGCGTGAGGTACCCGGCGATCGTCGACGACGCATCCCGATATCGCCGGATCGTTCCCTTCCCGATCAAGATGTTTGACACACGCGAAGGACTCTACAACGACGATCTCAACACCGGCACTGCCTACGGATCAAACGTTCCGAAGGCTGGTGTCATGAGTCTGATCGATGTCGATGTGGCAAATCTGAGGAACTTTCTCGACGGAAACTTCAATCTTTCAATGCCCGCCGCCGGCACGCGTTTCGTCGCAGCGAACAGCCGTGCGCTCCGGCATTCCGATGTTCCGGACGCCAACGGCTGGGTGCTTTACGTTACGGATCGGCGCGGTGACACGGATTTCGACGGCGAATACGATATGGAGGACATCTACGGCAACAACGACGGGCTTCTTCAACCGGGCGAAGACATCAACAACAACAATCAGCTCGACACCGACTTCTTCAACGAAGCGGTTCGTTATACCGGAGCCGGAGCGGCCGAGTCGCCGGCGTCCGCAGCGGTCATCGATCACGGTTACTTCCGGCGCGCCGTCAGGCTCATCAACGGACAACGGCTGCCCGGAATCTACGACGCGGCCAATCCGCTGAACACCCGAGGCTTTACCGTTGCGTCGGAAAACGCGGTATACGTTCTCGGCAACTACAATGCGACCGGTATCGGCAGCGTCGGTTCGCCGACCGCGGCGAATTCCTACCAGCCGCAAAACACGGTCGCGCATGTTCCGGCGTCGGTCGTTTCGGACGCGATCGTCGTACTCTCAAACAACTGGACCGATTCGCGGAGTTTCCGATATCCGTTCAGTCTCGGCAATCGCATCGCCGGTGAGACAACGGTCCGTTTCGCGATGCTTGCCGGGGACGCGAGGAGCAGTTTCGAGAATTCCCCGAATCAGGGCGGCGGCGATCCGCGGCTGACCGGCGGCGTCCATAACTTCAAACGATTCCTCGAAAACTGGTCAGGTGTTCGGCTCAACTATTGCGGATCACTGATCAATCTTTTCAACGCCCGGAACAACAACGGGGCCTTCAAATGCTGCGCCAAAGTGTACAATCCGCCGACCCGAAACTGGGTATTCGATACCAGTTTTCTCGATCCGGCCCGATTGCCGCCGGGCACACCGATGTTTCAGAGCATTGACCTCACCGGATTCGAAAGGATCAATTGACGGAGTTGCCGACGGGTGCGAGCGTGACATCCGAAATGACGGCCGTCACGCCGGATTCGCCCGACACGCCGAAAATCCCGACGACGACGGCTTTCGGATATCCGGTGGTCGCTCGTCCCGCCTTTTCCCAACGGCCCGCGCCGGGTGCGCGCCAGAACGCTTCGACGACCGGGCCTTTGCGCCGCAGCAAGAGTTCCGCCGAATCGCCGCCGAACCTGGCGTATGCGAGTGTCTCCAACGCGCCCTCTTCAGCGGAACGGAGGACGGCTGCGGGCCCGTCCTCGAACCCGAGTTCAAAACGGACAAAGGTCACGTCGTTTCGCAGGATGAACAAACCGGCAGCGTTCCCTTCGCTGAGGCGGACGAGACCGACCCGCGCCCGGATCTCGAAATC
>JBGASE010000068.1:0-16600 GCA_044229875.1 Pyrinomonadaceae bacterium
GAACGGTCGGTGCAGCTCGATCTGTGACGAAATAACCGACGACAGAATTTCGCGACCGTCGCGGACGACCGCCGCCGCCGTTTCATCGCATGAACTTTCGATCCCAAGAATCAGCATATCGATCGATTATACAGAATTGACCCCGCCCTAAATTTTCACGAACGAATCAAAATTCAAGACTCAACATATTCAATATTCAAGATTAATCTTGAATTTTGAGTCTTGAATTTCCCGAATACCCTTGCAATTGATCAGCGCCATTCTTCGAGGACTTCCCACGTTTCACGTTCGACCACGACTCCGGCCGGAAAATGCCGGGCGAAATCAGCCCGCAAGCGCTCGGACTCATTCGCGAGATAACCCTCGAGATCATTGGACTCATACGAGATACGATAGCGCTCTCCAGATCGGGTGAATTTCACCGAACGGAAATAGCCGGTCGCGAGCAGATCCGGGATGTGCCGGCAGCGCATGTAAGTTTCATATTCCGGCCTGATGCCGGTTTCAACCGTCGCCGTAATTTCGTAAACTCTCATCTTGCAACTTCCCGGGCCGATCGGACATCTGTTGTTTGTATTTCAGCTTGAACAACCATATGCAAAAAACGTTATTTTTCTTGGCCGCGGGATTATTCTACATCGCGTTTTCGAGCTCTGTCACGGCTCAGACTCCGGTCGCCAGCGCGCTTCATTTTCAACATACGATCGAATCGAAGGTTCTTGGCGAAACAAGGTCGATCCTGGTTCACGTACCGCCCGGTTACAGTCCGGGAAACGCGCGTTATCCGGTCGTCTACATGACCGATGCGCACGGCGCGCAGAATCCGATGATGGTCGGGATCGTCGATCAGCAGGCGGCGAGCGGAACGATTCCGAATATGATCATCGTCGGGATCCAGAACATTGATCGATCGCGTGATCTGACGCCGACCAATGACGGCGGCGGCGGAAGGGTCGGCGGCGGAGCAAAATTCCTGAAATTCATTGAGACCGAAGTGATTCCGGTCGTCGAAGCCAACTACCGGACCGAGCCCTATCGAGTCATTGCCGGACATAGCCTCGGCGGTCTGTTCGCGATCTACACATTCGTGGAACGGCCCGAACTTTTCAACGCATATATCGCCGCGAGCCCGGTACTTCATTGGGACGACAAGATCATCATCAAACGCGCGGCGGCGATGCTCAAAGAACCGAAAGACTGGAAAAAATCGATGTTCGTTTCGATCGCAAACGAGCCTGACTACGTTTCCGGCTTCAACGATTTTCAGGACACGATCCGGAAATCAAAGCCGAAGAATTTTGAGTTTGAGTTCCGGCAGTTCAAGGAAGACAACCACGGTTCGGGCGTCTTGCCGGCTTATCTCGCCGGACTCCGAAAGGTATATGAAGGCTGGCAACCGCCGCCGAGCGGGACTATCGCCGATCTTGACGATCATTATCGCCGCCTTTCAACACGCTTCGGCTATCGGATTCCGGTTCCGGAAGATGTCATGAACCGCGCCGGTTACGGCCTTCTCGGGCTGAAACGATTCGACGAGGCAATTTCAGCCTTCAAGCGGAACGTCGAAACATATCCGCAGTCAGCGAACGTCTATGACTCGTTGGCTGATGCCTACGAGACAAACGGCCAACTGAAACTGGCGGCCGAAAATTACAAGAGATCGATTGAACTCGCGACGGCAGTTGGCGACTCTCTGCTCGCGACCGCTTCAAAACGCAAATACGACGCGGTGCTCGCGAAAATGAAATAAGCGATCTGATATCAACGCCTCTTGACGACAACCATCGTCATATCGTCATGCTGCCGCGCGCCGTCAGCAAACAAATCGGCGAGTCTGACTGTTTCACGAATCACTTCTTCGGCCGACAACTCGCGGAGTTTCATCAGCTCCGCGAGCATCGCGTCTTCGCCCCATTCTTCTTCAGCCGGATTCATCGCCTCCGAGATCCCGTCCGTAAATCCGATCAGCATATCGCCTTCGCCAAATTCTGTTTCACCCTGGCGGTAGTTGACCAGCATCGACGGAAGCATTCCGACGACCGGACCGCCTTCGTCGAGTTTCTCTACCCCGCCGTCACGACGGATCAGGAACGGCGGATTATGCCCTGCATTGACGTATATCAGCCTGCCCGCCGACGGATCATACCGGGCGTAAAAAAACGTCGCGTAACGATTGGTCGTCGAGGCCTCATAAAGCAGCGTGTTGACATGCTTGATCATCTCCGCGAGATCGTCCTTGAAATGGATCGACTGGCCGCGCAGGCTCGCCTGCAGACTTGCCATCATCAATGACGCGCCGATTCCCTTGCCTGAGATATCACCGATCGCAATTCCGAGCTTTCCGTCGGGTAGTTCGAGAAAGTCATAATAGTCGCCTCCGACGCCAAGCGCCGGCCGGCACGCACCGAAATAGTCGATACCGTCGACGGTCGGCAACTCCTGCGGAAAAAGCCGTTCCTGAACCTCGCGCGCGATCTCGACTTCCCGGTTAAGACGTTCTTTCTGCGCCGCCTCTCGGGCAATCGCTTCGGTCAATCGTGAGTTTTCGAGCGCCATTCCGGTTTGCGATGCGACGGACTTCAATAACCGCAGATCGTTCGGCGTAAACGGCTCTTCGGAACGCTTCGGACCAAGACTGATGAAACCCGAGAGTTCGTCTTTGGCGCCGAGCGGCAAAAGAAGCTGTGGATTAAGCTCTGCAAGTCTCTCACGTTCTTCCAGATCGAGTTCGGCGTTCACCCAGGATTCCTCGTCATCGGCGTAAATCTGAAGCGGTTCGTTGCGGGCGAGTTTGGCCAGCGTCCGGTCGGTGCGGTCGAAACCGACCGTCGGGCTGATCTCATAACCGATCACATGCGCCGGCTCAAGCCGGTCTCCATTCCTGAGAAGTGTGACGATCTGAGGGACATGAAGCGATTCCGAGAGGCGCGCGGAAACCGTCTCGATCAACGGTCGCGTTTCGACCATCATCCGTACCTCGTCACTCAATTCGGCGAGGATCCGTTCGGCATCGTAAGCATCGCGGAAAAACCTGCGATCGATGACCGTCCCGAGCCGTTTCGCGCCGTAGTCGATCAATGGAATCAACGCGAATCCGGCAGCAACAAAACCGATCTGCTCGGCAAGGCCGAATTCCGCGTCGTTTCGGAAGATCCAAATGACGCCCAAAATGACCGCCAGCAGCATCATTCCCTGGAGTGCCCTGATTCCGTTACGGGCAAGCGCGTATTGTAGCCCCTGGCGGATCACCACTCTGACATCCATCGCGCGGTGAACGACGATCACATACGCGAGTGTCAGCGGAAACAGAAGCATCGCGAGCAACGCGATGAGAGCAAACCAAAAAGGCACAACCTCAAAAAACGAGCCGGGTGCCCTGGTTACGATCCGAACGATGATGATGATGAACGACGGCGCCATTGAAATCGACGTCCCGACGGCCATTACCCGCAGCCGACGCCGTGCGTCCGGATTCTTCGTCGTCCCAGCCTTGTAGCCGAGGAACGCAAAAAAGAGTCCGATCGCCAGCAGATTCAAGGGAAACGCGATCGACGGAAAAACCTGGACGATCGGCCCGATCCAGGCGTCTTTCGCCTCAAAACCGACAAGGTCACCAATGATGATCGGGATTTGCACCGCCAACGGTACGAGCAGGAGAAACTTCAACCATGGGTAGCGGCGATCAAGCTCCAGCCGTTCGGGAAAGTAGATCCCGAACAGAAACATCGATGCCGCCCATACCGAAAAGAAGATTTGTGTGTAGATGAACGGTAAAGAATCCCGGTCGCCGCCCTCGAGCCCGATCGACGCAACGCCGAGCAGGACAAGCAGCAGCAGCCACGCGAGAAAATCGTGCGGACGGATAAACGCCACCCAGAAACCCAGGACCCTGCAGAACGCCGGCAGAAAATATGCGACCAGCATTCCGACGACGAATTTCGCGTACCATGAAAAATCCTTGACAACCGCAACCGGCGGCACCGTCAATTCGACCACCGAACCGTCCCTGCTGACGGTCAGATTTACTGACTTCCCCTCCAACTGTCCGCGGATCTCGCGAATAAAAGCCGTGCGTTCGGGATTAACAACCCCGTTTATCGCCGTCACCTGATCACCGACGAGAAGTCCGGCCGATGCGGCTTCCGGTGAAACGAAGGTTACGCGGCCGTCAACCCTGAATGACGACTGAAAATCCCGCATCGAAAATCGGACGCGATCGGGCATTCCCCGAAAATGCGCCACCAGCGTCGCCCCGGCGAAGATCAGCAGAGCAATCAACGGAAGATAGAGCCATCTGCGCTTTTTCATAATCGAATCACGGCCGCTTGCCTTCGTTCCAGACCGGTTTGAAATCCGAGTTGACGAGCCACTTGACCGGCTTGACCATCGAGTTGATCGATCGCGTCATGTGACCGAAATCGATCGTCCGGATCTCATCGCTCGCCTGATGATAGTCGGTATGCAATCCGAAACTCGAAACCGTGTGGGCGATGATCCCTTCGCGCGCGAGCGTGAAATTGTCCGACCGCTGAAAGAAGTTTTGGTCTGGATGCGGATCGGGCACAAGCTTGGCTCCCTGTTTCGCGAGCTCCGGACCGAGATTCGATCGATCGTAACCGGTCAGCCAAAGCTCGTCCGCCTTTACCTTTGGATCCGGGCGGCCAATCATTTCAAATTGAAGGTTTGCGATAAGTTTCTCTTTCGGAAACTGCAGATTCTCGACAAAATAGCGCGATCCGAATCCGCCGGCTTCCTCAGATCCGTAGAACGCGAAATATATCGTCCGTTTGGGCTTTTTCCGGGCCGCCAGATTTCTTGCCAGTTCAAGCACCGCGACGCAGCCCGACGCGTCATCGTCGGCTCCGTTGAAGAGTTTGTCCTCTCCGGGCGCGTTCGCCCTGATGCCGAGATGATCGAGATGGGCGCTGAGCAGAATCACATCGGACGCGAGTTTCGGGTCAGCGCCGCCAATTTTGCCGACCGCGTTCCACGTTTGCTGTCTGGAAGGCGGAGCAAGTTCGCCGCCGAGTTCAAATCGCGTACCATCGGCGACCGCGCCGATCCGGGCGGCTTCTTCTTTACTGACAGCGATCAGCGCCGGCGACGATTGCGGCTTATCGGAGATCGAAGTGTACGACGGTTTGCGTCCGCCGAAGCGCTGCCAGTTCGTACGCCATTGCGGTGTTTCTTCAACGACGATCGCCGCCGCCTTCGACGCCATCAATGCGTTCATAACTTCCGGCGTGAGCGCGGTGCCGCCCGTTGCGACAAAGATCACGGCGCCGTCGGCGGGCTTGTCTCCGGCGCGAAATTTCTGCAATCCGCCCGACGCTCCGGGACCGGAAAGCCGCAGAACGATCATCTGATTCCCGTGATCGAGCACGACATCGCCAAATTTCAACGTCGGGTTTGATGCGAATGATGTGCGGACGACGTTAACCGTTTGGATAAATGTCGCTTTGCCGTCGGCACCGGACTGGCCGGCCGGCTCGATGCCGAACTGCATCATCATCGACGCGAAATACGTCGCCGCGATACGTTCGAACTCGGTTCCGCTGCCTCGGCCCTGAAGCGCATCGCCGGCAAGAAATTCCATGTGCGCGCGAACGTCGCGCTCAAGTACGCTGCCGCCGCTCTGCGCGACGGACGGAGTCGCAAACACGAAGATTGCGATGATGATCAGTAGTTTGATTCGGATGATTTTCATGTCAGTAGTCTTTAGTAATCAGTAGTCAGTAGTCAGTAGTCAGATGGTATTCAATGGCCAACGGCATCCTGAATCTCACAACTGAAATCGTCCGTCTGATATCTGGCGTCTGAGATCCGACGTCTGACATCTGACGTCTGAGATCTGACGTCTGCCGGAATCACCGGCTTTGAAATCGCCAGTTTGTTTTGAAGTCGCGCGACAATTTCTGTTTCGTCAGAATCGCGCGGACCATTTCGACGGGAATCGGGCCCTCGCGAAGGATCGTATCGTGAAACTCCTTGTCGGTCATCTTTTTTGAGCCGACAAACTCACGATGCAGATTGTAGAACTGGATGCCGCCCATCATATACGCGATCTGATAGAGCGGGCCATAATCTCCCGAAAAGGATCGGCGCACTTCTCCGAGCGCGTTGTCGCGTTCGTGACCGACGCGATCAACGAGGAAATCGACCGATTCCTGCGGCGTCATTTTTTCAAGGTGAAAGCTGAGCGAAAAGATGATTCGGGCGCACCGGTGCATTCGCCAGAAAAGTGCTCCGACGCGGTCTTCCGGCGTTTTGTTGAAACCGCGGTCCCACAGAAGAAATTCCCAATAAAGCGCCCAGCCTTCTGACCAGAACGGTGTTCGGAACGTGCGTCGGTACGGTCGATAGCGGGCGTTCATGAATCCCTGAAGGTGATGACCGGGAATCAGCTCATGATGAACGACGGCGTGCGAAAAATGCGGATTGTTCCCGCGCAACGACATGAGTTTCTGCTCGTGAGTCATGCCGTTCGTCGGATACGAAACCAGGATCGTTTCACCCCCAAGAAAGAACGGCGCGATCAATTGACGTTCGGGCGTCATCATTTCCATCCGCCAACCGTCGCGGGCAACCGGCGGAACGCTGACAAGATCGTTCTTTTCAAGATATTCGATCGCCTCAAACGCCATGTCGCGGATCATTTCGGGCTGTTTGCCGGGCTCGACATATTTCTGTTTGACGGCTTCGAGTGCCTTTTTCCAATCGTCGCCGAACCCCATCTCGCGCGAAGCCTTTTTCATCTCGGTTTCGCACCACGCGAATTCCTTGTTGGCGATTTCGATGAGTTCTTCGGGCGAATACGGGATCATTTCGAAATCCAGCTCGCGTAGCAGCGCAGCGCGGCCGATCGGATCGCCGATGATCGTAACGCGGTCGTCGGCACGGATCCCGACCAATTCCTGCGCGACAAAATTCTGATAATTGAACAGTGCCTGATCGGCCGCCTTGTACGGTTCGGCGCACCACCAGGTGAATTGCGGATCATAAAGGTTGTAATACTTGTACCAACCGAGAAACGTCTGGCGGAGCGAATACATCGTCCGGACGGCGCGATTCGCAACCGTCTTTTTCGGTCTCGCAATCTTGCCCGAACCGATGTCGTTCTGTGTTCGCTCGATTGTCCGGGCGAGTTCGTTCAAGATCCCCGCGATCTTTGCGGGATCGATCGGCTGAAGTTTGCGCCGCGAATCCTCAAGATCGCTGATCGTCCGCATGAACGGCAAGAGCGAAGCCGTTTCATCGAGCAGCCGGCGTTCCCGATCGAGTTCGTCGCGCTCATGATTGAGGTGGTTCTTGAAAATAATGTAATCGATCTGTTCCGCTGCGTTGAGTTTGTCGAAGTCCTGCCGGCCGAGCAACGCAAGCCAGTCATCATAAAGCTTCCGGAATCGAGCTTCGCGGTTCGGCGAAGTTTCGGCCGTATAGAAACGATCAAGAATCGCGCGGTCTTCATTGAACTTTTCGATCACGCCGCGAAACCGCGACGGCGATTCGTTGTAGGAATCGAGCTCCGAATTTTGCGCGAACACAACCGACGACAGTAAAAGAAAGAGAATCAGCAGGCGTTTCATGAAATGCAGTTTAATCGAAATCGGCGAAGCCGCGAAACGTTGCCCGCGATTATGGAGACATTGCGCAAAAACATCGGATCATTGCCGTGTCTGTCGAATCCGGTTTGACGAATCCGGTGACACTCGGTTACATTAGATTTAGAATAATTCTAATTCAATTTCACTACTCAGGAGGAGACTATGGCAGAACTCAAAGGTTCGAAAACACAGGACAATCTGAAGGCCGCTTTTGCGGGGGAATCGATGGCGAATCGGCGCTATCTGTACTTTGCAAAGGTCGCGGATGTCGAGGGTTATCCGGAAGTCGCGGGCAATTTCCGTGACACGGCTGAAGGCGAAACCGGACACGCGCACGGTCACATGGACTATCTGAAGTCGTGCGGTGATCCGGCGACCGATCTGCCGTTCGGCGATTCGATCGCGAATCTGAAGTCGGCGGTTCACGGCGAAACGCACGAATACACCGATATGTATCCGGGAATGGCGAAAACGGCTCGCGAAGAAGGCTTCAACGAGATCGCGGACTGGTTCGAAACGCTGGCGAAAGCTGAGAAATCGCACGCCGGACGCTTCCAGAGCCTGCTCGATTCGATCAATTAGTGCAGAGTGCAAGTGCAAAGTGCAGAGTGCAAAGTGCAAAGTGCAAAGTGCAAAGTGCAAAGTGCAAGAGGGCTTAACGTTTATCATCATTTAAGTGCAAGTTGAAGATCGGAACGCGCATTCCAAACTCTGCACTTTGCACTCTGCACTTTGCACTTTGCCCTTTGCACTTTGCACTCTGCACTCTGCACTCTGCACTCTCTCTAACTTATGGAACCGAATATTTCCTACGCACCATCTGACGGACTTTGCTACGATCCATCGGAACCGAAATATTGGGACTCCGAAGGCATGTTGAAGGAAGTTGAACGGACCTTCGAGATCTGTCACGGATGCCGGATGTGTTTCAAGTACTGCGACTCGTTCCCTTCGCTGTTCCGGTTCATTGATGAAAATCACGACGGTGATGTCCGCAAACTGACGGAAACTGAGACCGAACAGGTCATGGACGAGTGTTTTCAGTGCAAACTGTGCGAAGTGCAATGCCCTTACACCGAACGCGACAATCACGAATTCAAGCTCGACTTTCCGAAACTCGTTCACCGTTACAAGGCGATCCGCCACACGGAAAAAGGCGCATCACTACGGGACAAGGTTCTTGGCGACCCGGACAAAGCCGGAAAAATGGCGCGGATCCTTCCCGTGATGGTCGCCAACACCGCCAATCGCAACAAGATCCATCGATACTTCTTTGAAAAGGTTGTCGGCGTTCATCGCGACAAACTGCTACCCGATTTTGCCGGCGAAACGTTCGAGAAATGGGCTGAGAAAAACGGAAAGATCGCCGACGACGGCGAGGTTGTTCTTTTTCAGACCTGTTACGTCCAGAACAATGAGCCCGAAATCGGCCGCGATACTGTCGAGGTACTCGAAAAGAATCATGTAAAGACCGCCTGCGCGAAGGGCCTCAACTGCTGCGGCATGCCCGCGTGGGAACACGGCGACCTCGACGGTCTCCGGAAGATGGCCCGAAGCAATATCGAGAAACTGCTCCCGTTTGTTGAAAGCGGAGCAAAAGTGCTCGCCATCAATCCGACCTGCGCGATGATGCTTCGCCGTGAATACCCGTCGCTGGTCGATATCGCTGATCGCGCAAAGGCCGAAAAGATCGCCGCCGCGACGATGGACCCAGGCGAGTATCTTTGGTCGATCAGAAACGAAGAGCGATTTTGCGCCGAGGTGCAATCGAAACCCGAAAGCGTCGCATATCACGCGCCGTGCCACTTGCGGGCACAGGCGGTCGGCTTCAAGGGGCGTGACCTGATCCGGAAAGTACTTGGCGTCGCACCGTCCACAACGATGGAATGTTGCGGTCACGACGGAACGTACGCGATGACGGTCGAAGGCTTTGAACCATCGCAGAGGATTGGAAAAAAAGCGTTTGACGGCATGCAAACGGATCCCGCCGCGGAAGTCTGGGCGACCGACTGCCCGCTCGCCGCGATCCAGTTCGAACAGCACGCCGGCAAAAAACCGATGCACCCGATGTCGATTCTTGCGAAAGCGTACCGCGGGGAGGAGTTTTGAAACAGTGAGCAGTAAGCAGTAAGCAGTAAGCAGTGAGCAGACGGCGGTGTTCGGATTTCAGGTGGCAGACGTCTAACATCTATGACCGTTTACTGTCTACTGACTACCGTCTACTGACTACTGACTACTGACTACCGTCTACCGTCGAATATGAACAAAGTTACCAGAGAAGAAATACTCGATTACGTCACGTATGAGGAGCAAAGGCCGGTCATCAGGGCTTCGGCGATGCGCGCCAAGGATGCGCGGCGCATTCATCTTGGCGACCATCTGACGTTCCTGTTCGAGAATACTGAGACGATCCGGTATCAGATCCTCGAAATGGTTCGTGCCGAAAAGATCGTGCGCGAGGCCGATATCCGTCATGAGATCGATACCTACAATGAACTGATCGGTGCCGACGGTGAGATCGGCGCGACGCTTTTGATCGAAATCGAAGACGTCGCCGAACGCGCCAGGTTCCTTGGCGAATGGGTCGGATTGCCCGAACGCCTTTATCTGATGCTCGACAGTGGTGAGCGGGCATACGCAACACCCGACGTCCGCCAGAACGAGGACACCAAGATCAGCTCGGTACAATTCCTGAAATTCTTATGCGGCGGGAATTTTCCGATCGGAATCGGTGTCGCTCATGCCGCGCTTTCGCTTGAATCTGAGCTCTCGGAATCGCAAAAGCTGTCGTTACGGAACGATCTTTCCTGACTCACTGCCCTAGGTCATTTTTTTTTCAAAAAGACGATAGTTTTTCTGATTTATCTCCGCATTTGTCTGTGAGCGGCCGTTCGACTTTGGTCGGCCGCCATCGAACTTTTTGGAGATCAACGATGAATATTGAATCAGTCAGGAAATATGTCACCGCGTTCATGCTGTCGTCGGTAGTGCTGTTCGGCACGGCTGTGATGATCACGGCACAGGAAAGGTACATTGGATTTTGGAAGCCCGGAACCGGCAAAAGCAGGGCTTCGCTCTCCCACAGTTGGGAAGAACTGACCGAAAAGTGGGAAAGTTGGTCAAAGAACGGCAACCGTCTGCAGGATCTTGAGATCGTCAAGGATTCCAACGGGAAATTGAAGTTCATCGGCGTTTGGATCGAGGATAACGGTGCTCAGGGCCTGTTGGCGCACGACAGCTTTCAAGACTTTGCCGACGCCTGGAAAGAGTCGTTGGACGACAAATCGAAACAGCTGATCGATGTCGAGGTCGTGCAGATCGGTTCAAAAAATTACTATGTCGGCGTTTGGGGCCCGGGAAACGGCGGCAGCGCGCTTTTTCAATACAACGATTGGGATAAATTTGTCGAAAAGTGGAAGGAACTGGCGAAACTCAATCGGGTACTGATTGATGTCGAAACAATAGCAACTGCTTCGGGCGTTTCGTACGTCGGCGTCTGGGAAAGCGGCGACGGATCGAAACAGGCACTTTACAATACGAAAACTTGGGAAGGCTTCGTCGCCAAATGGAAGGAACTCAACGAAAAGGATCTGCGATTGACCGACGTCGATCGCGTCAAAATTCCCAGCGGCGGCGAGCTCTTCGTCGGCGTCTGGAATGCCGGTACCGGCGGTCAGTATCTAGCCCCGTTCGACAGTCTCCTGCAGATGATCGCGAAGGACGATGAACTCAATAAGCTGAAGCTTGACCTTGTCGATTTCGCCGTCATTGACGTCACCAAGCCGGTGCCGCCGAAACCGCCCGAATCAAAGCCTGTCAAGAAAGACGTGCTGAGTTTCTCAAACGGGCAGGCACCGGAAAAGGAACCGGTATCGGGTTACTTTTTTCCGACGGACATGCCGGCGATCAACTATCCGAAATTCGAAGGTTGCGGAACGTCGGAACGGGAAATGGTCGAAAAAGCGTGGGCGATGGCGCATCACAATTCGTGGCGAGCGCTGCAGTTGTTTCAGTTTCTCGACAAAGCGGGCGCGAACCGCGACGATCTTTGGAAAGCCGATTACATCGCCAAGAACCTTGAAGAGCGTAAATCGAGCTATTCACCATACGCTTTCTTCGGCCCATATCGCGGCGACACTTACGGCTACGAATTGATCCGTGACGCGATCTTCCAGAACTGGCAGAACCGCTATATGAAAAAGATGACGGTCAAATGCCGGACAAACGAAACCGGCGGCGCGCATCCGTGCTACCAGAACAATCCGGGTGGCGACGGCCCTCCGTCGGCGAACCACATCGTCGAAGGCACGATCAACTTCTGCAACAAGTTCTTTGACGTTTCGGACGATCTCGGCCGGGTCAGAACGCTTCAGCATGAAATGTTCCACTGGCTGATGCCGAAAGGTATGGCAATCCTTGACACGCATTCGCACTGGGATCGGAACAGCAAAGGCGGGTGTCGAATGAAGGTCGAGAAGATGTACGGGCTCGACAACGCAATGCATCTGGCGACGTCGGAAGGATGCTGGAACGATCCGTCGTTTCATCTCAGCGATGCGGCGAGGAACAACGATAATTATGCGTGGTTCATTCTGAGACTCGGGATTCCGATCTTCAAGGGAGCATTGAGACAATTCCCGAAGAATTAGAATCACCGGCAAAACAACAAAAGGATCGGGCGTTCAGAGCGAACAGCCAGATCCTTTCCGATTTCGGACGTGTTTCAGCCGTTCGCGATCGCGTCGATGATTCCGAACAGAAAACCGAAGATCAGTCCGATCGTGGTCAGAATCGTCACCGCGATTCCGCCCCACATCGCAATCTGCGCCATCGACAGACCGGCTTGAGGTGCGCGGCCGTCTTTGATCGCCTGGACTTCGATATACCCGACGATCGCACCCGGAATGCTGAGGATCGGGCCGCAGCATAAAAAACCCGCCGCGACGAGGCAAAGAGCGATCACCGAACGGTTGCTCGGCCCGGGTTGAAACGCCATCGGCTGCGCCTGAAGCGGGCCGCCGAACGGTTGCTGCCAGTTCGACTGCTGCCATTGATTTTGCTGCGGTTCCTGATACCCGAAGCCGCTGGTCCAGGCCGGCGGATCCGGCATCCGTTGAGTCTGAGGCTCATCGTAAATCGGCTGCACCAGCGCGATCGGCGTCGCGCACGATCGGCAAAAGCTGCCGTCTGCCGGATTCATCATTCCGCATTGCGGGCAATTCTTGTGCATACCTAACATTTTCACCTGACCGCAATCAGATGTCCGAAACAAAACTGACGCCGTCCTTGAGCGATAGTCCAAAATTATCAGCGATCGACTGTCCGATGTCCGAAAGACTCTGGCGCGTTCCGAGATTCACGCCGGCGCGGGCCGATTTCCCGTAAACCAGAAGCGGCGCGTACTCACGCGTATGGTCTGAGCCGGGCATCGACGGATCGTTACCGTGATCGGCGGTCAGAATCAGCAGATCGTCATCACGCATCGCACCCAGGATCTCCGGAAGCCGGGCGTCAAACGATTCAAGCGCACGGGCGTAGCCTTCAACGTCGCGCCGGTGGCCGTAAAGCATATCGAAATCGACCAGATTCGAAAAGATCAGTCCGCGCGTTTCGTCGCCGAGCGCATTTATGGTTACGTCAATCACCTGAGAATTGTTCTTGGCGCTCAGATCCTGCGTCACGCCGATCGAATCATAGATCGACGCGATCTTGCCGATACAAACAACGTCGAGCCCGTTGTCCTTCAAAAGCGGGAGCAAATTGTCGGACGGCGGTGGCACGGCGTAATCATGACGGTTCTCGGTGCGTTTGAAATCGGCGGCATTTGACCCGAGAAACGGCCGGGCGATGACGCGTCCGACACGGTCTTCACCATCGAGGATACGGCGTGCGATCTCGCACATTTCGTACAGGCGATCGACATGGATGATCTCTTCATGCGCGGCGATCTGAAACACCGAATCGGCCGATGTGTAAACGATCGGTTTGCCCGTCCGCATATGCTCTTCGCCAAGTTGCTTGATGATCTCGGTGCCGCTTGCCGGAATATTGCCGAGAACGCCGGGAACTCCGGCCTTGGCGCTGAACGCATCGATGATCCGCGGCGGAAAGCCGGCCGGAAACGTCGGAAACGCCTTCTTCAGAATGATTCCCGCCATTTCCCAATGTCCGGTGGTCGTATCTTTCCCGTTAGATTTGAGCGTGCATTTGCCAAAACTACCGGACGGTTCAGCAACCGGCGCAAGATTTGCGAGCGGCCTGATGTTTCCGAGTCCGAGCCGTTGAAGGTTCGGGACAACGACCGGACGCGACTCAAAAATATGACCGAGCGTGTCGCTGCCGGCGTCGCCCCAAGCCGCCGCATCCGGCATCTCGCCGATCCCGGCGCTGTCCAGCACCATCAAAACAACCCTGTTGAACTTAGAATTCATACCGCCATTGTGGCATTTGCGATTTGTCATTTGCAACGACGACCGATTTTGGATTTCGTCAGAGTTACGCCTTCAGGCGTGAAGCGATAGATTTTGGATTTTCGATTTTGGATTTTGGATTGGTCAACTCGAATCTGGAATTTGAAATCCCCTGGAATCCTTAGAGCCCTTTCCTTGGAATCCCCTGGAATCCTTGGAATCCCTGAAATCCCTTGGAATCCCTTGGAATCGCTGGAATCACTTACTGAGATACCCTTCCCGCGCGCGGACGGTCGTTCCGGCAGGAGCATTTTTGAGTTCGACGCGGATCGAGCGGAATGATCCGTCGCGTTTTTCATTAGTCGAATAGTATCCGATCGAATATCGCGTCCCGATCTCGGCTGCAACGGAGCGGAACGCGTTTTTTGCCTCGCTCAGATCGGCCGCAGGAAAAACGGCTCCGCCCGACCGTCTGGTCAATTCACGAATCTGTTTCGCCGCGAGTTCGTAAAGCCCCTTGCTCATCTCAAGCCGTTCGAAATCTCCAAGCTTGCAAAAATCGTACGTTTTTTCGACCTTTGCCCGCGGATAATACGTGCGGTAAAATCTCCGGATCTGCGAAACGGAAAAGCGTGTCGCAACCTCGCAATTTCCGGTCAGATTCGCTTCGAAAAACTCGCGCGTATCGATTTCGATGACAAAACTCATAATGCCGGCCCGTTCCAGTTCGCCGCGAACATCGTCAAACTCCGACGCGCTCGCCGAATCGACGCCGTCGGTAAGCGCCACCAGCGCCCGGCGGCCCCGGAATTCACCCGTCGCCGGCTTTCCGAAGACCTTTTGCGCTATCTCGCTCAAACCGTCGTAATATGGCGTGCTGTTGCTTGTCTGTACCTTTTCGATCGCGGCCGTCAGCATCGATCGGTCGTCGGTCAGCGGCGAAAGTATCTCGGTCACCGCATACGCCTCGGTCGCGGTCCGTTCCGTGCGAAAAGCGACAATCGAAACGCGGTCACCTGGCCGCAGAGACGCGATGAATTCGGACGCAGATCTCCGGATCAATGCGATCTCGGCTCGGGTCGAACCTGATGTATCGAGCAGCAACGCGACTTCAAACGGTGCCGCCGTGGTCGAAAATTCGGCGATCTGCTGCGGCTTTCCGTCTTCGAAAAGCAAGAAGTCGGTTCGCTTGAGTCCGACCACCGGACGCCCGGCCTTGTCCGCAACGAAAACCGGAACATCGATCAGCTGGGTTTCAATCCGAATCGAATCGTCATCAGTCTGGGCCCCGACGATCATCACGGCAAGAAGCAGGTGAGTAATCAATCCCGAAATTCGGGTCAAAATTCGCATCGTCTTCAGTTTTCTCCGCAACACTAATTTAATCCTAATGCCCGCTGACTGCCTAACAATTTCCGTTCATTTCATGTTAAGATTCTGGACAAAATCAAATTTTTGTCAGACTTGCCCCGTTATTGGCGGACTTTGGTTGTATAGATTCGGGAATATTTCTTTCGTTAAAGTGAGGATTTAAGATGCTTAGAAAACACGTCTTGACGCGATTTTGGATGATCGCGATTTTGGTTGCGGCGACCGCGATTGCGGCTACTGCTCAATCTCCGCTGCTGGTTGATGATTTCAATTACGCCGCGGGCGGATTGCTGACGGCGAACGGCTGGACCGCACACAGCGGCGCCGGCACCAATTCGATTGCGGCAGTTTCACCGGGATTGACACTTACCGGCTATCCGTCGTCCGGAATCGGCAGCGCGGCCGGCCTGACGACGACTGGCGAAGACGTCAATCGGACATTTGCGGTTCAATCGACGGGCACCGTTTACTCGGCGTTCATGGTGAGAGTTACCGATGCATCAACCGATGCGCTCGGCGGATACTTCTATCACTTCGGTCCGGACCCGGTCGGTACAACCTTCCGCGGACGTGTTTTTCTTAAGAAGGATGCTTCGAACAACCTTGCCTTCGGTCTGTCGAAGGCACTGACAACTGCTGGAAACATTGCTTTTACCGATTTTGTTTACTCACTCAACACGACATATCTTGTGGTCCTGAAATACACGATTGTTGACGGTGCGACAAACGACACGGTTCAACTTTTCGTCAGCACGACCGTTCCCGGATCAGAGCCGGCGGCAACGTTGACGGCGACCGATGTCACCCAGACCGATATCACGATTGGCACCGTTTCGCTCCGCCAGGGTGTTACGGCGACGTCACCGACGCTTGTTGCCGACGGCATCCGCGTCGGCACAAGCTGGGCCAGCGTCACGCAGGCGGTTGCAGCCCCGACGCAGCACGTCGTCGACTTCAACGGTGACGGAAAAACGGATTTCGCTACCGTTCGCAATGTCGGCGGCGGGCCAGCCGGTCAGATCCGTTGGTATATCAACTACAACGGTACCGCGACCACGGTCGCTTCGGATTGGGGAATCTCGGGCGATACTTTTGTTCCGGTTGATTATGACGGCGACAACAAGAGCGATATCGCCGTTTGGCGCGCGATAAGTTCGGGTCAACCCTCGGGCAACGCGTTTTTCTATATTCTCCAGAGTCAGACGAACACCCTTC
>JBGASE010000258.1:0-3590 GCA_044229875.1 Pyrinomonadaceae bacterium
AGTCGTTCGGGCAATCCGAGTAATATTTGGACAATGCGAGTCCGCCGATTATTCCATGTCCGGTCCGGATACGTTCGAGCAATTCGGCTGCGTTTCCGGCCCCCCGAACGACGAATTCGTTGAACGTCGGCGCCGAGAACGGGATCGAAAAACCGCCGATCGCGGCAATTTTCTTTCTCGCATAGGCCGCTTTCTGAGCGTTCTGGAGCGCGACTTCCTGAAGCCCCTTGCGCCCCATCGACTCCATGTAGATCGTCGCCGCAAGCGCGATCAGCCCCTGATTCGTGCAGATGTTCGACGTCGCCTTTTCGCGCCGGATGTGCTGTTCGCGCGTTGCGAGCGTGAGCACGAAGCCACGGTTTCCGTCTTTGTCGTAGGCGATTCCGACTAGGCGTCCCGGCATATTCCGGACATATTTTTCCTTGCACGCGAAAAGACCGAGATGCGGCCCGCCGAAGCTCATCGGAATCCCGAACGACTGCCCCTCGCCGACGACGATATCCGCGCCGCATTCGCCCGGCGTTTTGAGCAATCCGAACGAAATCGCTTCGGTGACGACGACGATCAGAAGCGCCCCGACGGCATGAACGCGTTCGGCAAGGACTTCAAGATCCTCGACGCAACCGAAGAAGTTCGGCGACTGAACGACGAGGCACGCCGTCTTATCATCGAGCTTCGCCAGATCGGCATCCGAAATCCGGCCGCTCGAGCGATCGAACGTGACCGTATCGAAAACCGAGTCGCCGTGCTGCGTATAAGTCTTGGTCACTTCTTCATACTCAAAATGAAGCGTTTCGGCGACCAGGATCTTGTCGCGGCGGGTAACGCGCTGGGCCATCAGAACGGCTTCGGCGGTCGATGTCGAGCCGTCGTACATCGACGCGTTGGCGACATCCATTCCGGTGAGCTGACAGATCAGCGTTTGGAACTCAAAGATGTACTGCAGCGTGCCCTGTGAAACCTCCGGCTGGTACGGCGTATAGCTGGTAAAAAACTCGCTCCGCTGGATCAGGTGATCGACGACCGTCGGGCTGAAATGCGAGTAAACACCGGCACCGAGAAACGACGGCTTTCCGGCTCCGTTGTTTTTCGTCGCCATCGCTTCCATCGCTGCGATCACTTCCGGTTCGGCCAAAGGTTCGGTGACTTTAAGATCGCGGTTGAGTTGCACGTCGGAAGGAATCGTTCTAAAAAGTTCGTCGGCCGTATTAAGGCCGACGACTTCGAGCATCTGAGCGCGTTCTTCTGAAGAATTTGGAATATAACGCATAACAAATCAGGAATTGTGAAATCGGACTCGGATCGGCGGCGATCCGAGTTCCTTGGAAAAATAGACGAATCTGATCGATCCCGCATCGAACGTCCGATCCGAAAACCGGCAAAACGGAACATCCGATCTCAGGCGTTCGCGTTGAGATACTCTTCGTACTCGACCGCCGACATCATGCCGTCGGCCTCGTTCGGGTTGGTCATTTTGATTTTGAGCATCCAACCGGCCCCGTATGGATCGTTATTGACTGATTCCGGGGCATCATTGAGCCCTTCATTGACTTCGGCGACTTCACCCGCGACCGGGGTGAAAATCTCGGAAACTGCCTTCACCGATTCGACCGAACCGAACGCCTCATGCGTGTCGAAGCTGTCGCCGACGCGAGGAAGATCAACATAAACGACGTCGCCAAGCGAATGCTGCGCGTAATCCGTGATTCCGATCGCGGCGATGTCGCCTTCAACGGCGATCCATTCGTGGTCCTTTGAATAACGTAAATTTTCAGGAATGTTTGACATATTTTGATTGATGAACCCTGACCCGGCGACCGCAACGCCGCTTCCCGACGCCGACCGCAGCTCGGATCCGAAAAATTATTTGTTTCTCTTGTAAAACGGCGTCGGAACAACCACGGCCGCAAGCTTCTTGCCTCTTACGTCAATTGTAATTTCTTGGCCGGTTTTTGCAAATTCAACCGGCAAAAACGCGAGCCCGATGTTCTTTTTCAAAAACGGCGCGGGACTTCCTGAGGTCACTTCGCCGACGCGTGTTTCACCGACGAATACATCGAAACCGTCGCGCGCAATTCCTTTGTCAACCATTTCAAAACCTGCGATCCTGCGCGTCAGTCCGCCTTCTTTGAGTCTGAGCATCGCTTCTCGGCCGATAAAATCGCCTTTTTGAAGTTTGCAGATCCAGCCGAGATTGGCCTCGAGCGGCGAGATCGTATCGCTCAGTTCGTGTCCGTAAAGGGACATCGCGGCCTCGAGCCGAAGCGTGTTTCGCGCCGCCAGCCCGCACGGGAGAATGTCGTCGCCGGCACCGGCCGAGAGCATCTTGTTCCATAGTTGTACGGCCGCGGCCGGAGCGGCATAAACCTCAAACCCGTCCTCGCCGGTGTAACCAGTGCGGGCTATGATCGAATCGACGCCGTCTACCTGTCCGGTCGTGAAATGATAGTACTTGATCGCCGACAGATCGGTCGCTGTCATCGTCTGAAGGATCGACGTCGCGCGCGGCCCCTGGATCGCGATCTGGCAGTATTCATCCGAGGCGTTCCGAAGTTCGACTTCAAATCCGTCCGAATTTGAAACGATCCAATCCCAGTCCTTCTCCGTCGTCGCGGCATTGACGACGAGCAGCAGCTTTTCCTCACCGAAGCGATGTACGAGAAGGTCATCGACGACGCCGCCCGATTCGTTGGTCAATGCGGAATAGTGCGCCTGGCCGTCGACAAGTTTCGTGACGTCATTCGTAGTCAGATGGTTGACGAATCTGATTGCGTCCGGACCGTCAACCCAGATTTCGCCCATGTGTGAAACGTCAAACAACCCGACCCGTTCGCGCGTCGCAAGATGCTCGGCAATTACACCGGCCTCATATTGCACGGGCATGTCCCAACCGCCGAAATCGACCATTTTGCCGCCCGAACTTCGATGGACTTCGTTCAGCGGAGTTTTCTTCAAATTTTCTGTGGACATAGATTAGTAGAAGTGTAAAGCAAAAAAATAACACTCACAATTTGCGAGTGTCAAAAAAAATGCTGATCAGAAATGCTTGTTTTTCGAAGCAGTCAAACTAATTCGGAAAGGAGCCGTCAGTTGTCGGACTTCTGTTTCTTTTTGTCTTCTTTCGACGGTTCACGCGGGACCTTCGGCGCGGCTTCGAGAACCTGATTGCAAAGGTCGATCGAGGTCAGTATCGAACCCCGTTCTTTGTCCTCTTTGACCGCGTCGAGCAATGATTTGAACTTCGGCGAGTAGGCAGTGCAGGAATCCGCGAGTTTCCACACGGCTTTCGGGAAGAGCTTGTTTTCAAGGTTCCGCGAAGCGACATCGTCAAGGTCGTCTACCGCTTTCTGGAGAATTTTCTGGATGTCGGTGATGAACTGCAGCCGCGTGCCGGTCGGCGCTGGTCCCCATTTTTCGTTCTCTTTGGTCGCAGTTTCGTTGTTCAGCGCACGAAAGCGGCGTTCGAGAGAATAGGTCAGCACCATGATCCTCAGATCGATCTCCTGCGCATCGCGGACGAGTTCGATCTCAGCCTCGGTCAGATAATCCCGTCGCTGCGCACTCGCATCGGCCGGAACGCAAATCATCAG
>JBGASE010000259.1:0-3581 GCA_044229875.1 Pyrinomonadaceae bacterium
GTGGAATCTGGAATTTGAAATCTGGAATATCTGTCTGACGTCTGACGTCTGACGTCTGACGTCTGACGTCTGACGTCTGACGTCTGACGTCTTTCACCGAACAAAAAACCAATGTCGCAAATGCTGCATCAAACGAACTTGATGCGAACGGAAGTTCTTCGACACTTGCCTGCACGAGATTGATCCCGACAGCGCGGTCGCGCGCGCGTCCGAGCATTCCGATCGAGATCTCGGTCGCGATGGCGACCGATGAGTCTGGATAGAATTCGAAGTTTGCGCCGGTACCGGCTCCGACTTCAAGAATTCGGGAATCGGGCGGCAACGATTCACCAGCTTCGCGGCGCCAGCGCCGGAGCACTGCCCGTTCCAGCGGCGCCATCAATCGGTCATATCGTTCTGCGATCCGATCGTAAACCATGTCTCGATTGTCATTCCGGGACGGCTGATTTAGCAATTATCGATTTAACATTTACAATTAACATCCGATTATGCCGAAAAAAGGTTCAGTTCTGATTTGCGACGATGAAGAGATCATGCGCGACGTGCTTGAGACGATCCTCTCAGGCGCCGGTTACAAGGTCGATCTCGCGCGGAATGGTGAAGAAGCGATAAACGCATATTCCGAAAGAACTTACGACGTTGTCTTGATGGATGTTTCGATGCCCGGAATGGGCGGCCTGACCGCGCTTCAGGAGATCATCAAGCTCGACGCCGACGCATACATTCTGATGATAACGGCATATGCGACCTTCGATACCGCGATCTCCGCATGGGAAAAAGGCGCTGAAGGCTGCATCCGCAAGCCGTTTCAGAATGAGCAGATCCTGGCGCTCGTCGCCAAAGGCATCAAAATGCGGCGCAAGGAAGAAGAACGCGTCGTGCTTCGGCAGGCGATGACGCGCTCGGTCCGGCGTGAGGGATTCATCGGCCGATCCGAAGGCATGGAGCATGTTTTCCGGTTGGTTGACCGCGTCGCTCCGGCCAGATCGACGGTTCTGATCACCGGCGAATCCGGAACCGGAAAGGAATTGGTCGCGAAGGCGATTCATGAATCGAGTCCGCGTGCTGACCGGCAGTTTGTCGTCGTCAACTGTTCAAATATCCCGTCCGATCTATTGGAATCTGAGCTGTTCGGTCATACGAAAGGTGCCTTCACGGGCGCCGTCGGCGCAAAGAAGGGATTGTTCGACGTCGCTGACGGTGGTTCGATCTTCCTCGATGAAATCGGAGATCTTCGACCCGAAACCCAGGTCCGGTTGCTCCGCGTGATTCAGGAACGCGAGTTTACGCCGCTTGGCGATACGACGCCGACGAAAGTCGATGTTCGGATCATCGCCGCGACCAACGTCGATTTGAAAGAGGCCGTCAAAAACGGGACTTTTCGAGAAGATCTGTATTACCGGCTGTCGGTCGTGCCGATCGAGTTGCCGCCACTGCGCGATCGGCGCGACGATATTCTCCCGCTGACCCAGTATTTCATCCGCAAATACAATGAGGAGAATGCCCGCGAGATCAGCGAAACGCTTTCTCCCGAAGTTTTGTCGCTGCTTGAGAGCTATTACTACCCCGGCAATGTCCGCGAACTCGAAAACATCATCGAACGCGCCGTCGTCATCGCGCCGACCGATGAAATAACCGTTGAGTGCCTGAGGCCAGAGGTCCGCGATCCGGACATTGCAATGGAAATGATCCGCGGAACCGAAGGATTTTCTGCAGACATCGATATTGCCCGCGGAGTCAATTTCTATGATGAGGTCAAGAAGTTCGAGATCGACCTGATCCGCCGCGCGCTTGAACAAACCGGCGGCCACCAGTCTCGCGCCGCCCGACTGCTCGGCCTTAACGCGACAACGCTCAATTCAAAGATCAAAACCTACAACATCCAAGTCAGGACTTGAGGCGAAAAGTTGAAACGTTGTCGATAGTTTGGGGTGCGATTATCCGGAGTCCTTATTTGAGATGCAACGTTCCGGCCTTATCGGTGATGTCGAGCACGCAAGCAGTTGACAGGGTCAATTGACGATTACGGAGACGTCGCGCTTTCAAGCCGACGTGTTCAATTCGGCTTGCGTATTGTGTTCTAGTAAAACCTGCGCGAATTTGTTGAGGATCGGGCCGTCAATCATCGTCCGATCCTTTTTTAAGTTCATAATTTTGCAAAAAACTACAGTTTTTAGTCCGCTGACGCCGATGCGATCAGCTCTTTCTCCTTTTGAATAAAGGGTATTGGCTATTGGCATGGAACTTGTCTTGGAGAAAGCGACTTTCCGTCTTAATACTTTTAAGAAATCTTGGTTCAGAAAAAGGAGGAGCAAATGAAGAGACTTTTCATCAGCTTTCTGCTCGCGATAATGACCGCGGCCGTGGCCCTCGGACAGGGCACGACCGGACGTCTTTCGGGTACCGTTTCGGGTCCCGACGGCGCTTTGCCCGGAGCAACGGTGACCGCGATTGACGGCAAAACCGGCAGAGAGTTTACTGTAACGACGAATTCAGAAGGTAATTTTCTGTTTCCGCAACTTGAGTTTGGAACCTATACGGTGAACATCACCGCCAACGGATTCAAAAAGTATGTTGCGAACGAGGTCAAGATCGACGTTGGTCGTGAGTACAGTTTGAGCCCGACGCTTGAAGTCGGGAACATCCAGTAAAGCGTGACGGTGACAGCCGGAGCGGACGTTGTCACGGCCGGCACCGCGCAGATTTCAAATACCGTCAGCCCGCAGCAGATTCTTTCGCTTCCGCTGATCACCCGCAACCCGCTCAGTCTGACGACTTTGCAGGCCGGAGTCACCAGCAACTCGGCCAACAACACGACGATCAACGGTATGCGCACGACGTTTACCAACATCACCCGTGACGGAATCAACATCCAGGACACGTTCATCCGCACGAACGCCACGGACTTTGCTCCGGGTCGTCCGTCGGTGGATGACACAGGTGAGTTCACGATTTCGACCGGCAACCAGGAAGCCGACCAAGGCTACGGCGGCGCACAGATCCGCCTCGTGACCCCGCGCGGAACGAAGGACTTTCACGGCGCTTTATTTGCGTACAACCGTAATTCGGAATTCGCCTCAAACAGCTTCTTCAATAATCGTCAGGGTCTAGCCCGTCCGTTCAGAAACCGCAACCAATACGGTGGCAAGTTGAGCGGACCGGTTCCGATTCCGGCATTTGGGACCGGCGGAAAGTACTTTTACAAAGACAAGGGATTCTTCTTCTTCGCGTATGAAGGGATCAAGGATCCGGTCACGGCCGTCGCGACCCGCACGATTCTGACGCCGTCAGCTCGCGCCGGTGCGTTCACGTTCAACCGAACGAACAACACTTCGGTGACGCCGTTCTGCCCGTCGCAGACAATCGGCAGCGTTTGTACTATTCCTGACCTGCTCGGTTATGCAAGATCGCTTGGCGGAACGTTTTCGCAGGTTCCGGCGACGGTCGACCCGATCGTTACGGCCCGAATCATCTCGCAGTTGCCGACGACGAGCAATTTCACTGGCGGCGATGGCCTCAATACGGCCGGCTTCCGGTTGCTTCGGCAGGCGGACCAGGTGCGTAACCAGTATTCGGCCCGC
>JBGASE010000069.1:0-16244 GCA_044229875.1 Pyrinomonadaceae bacterium
CATGGCGCCTTCGAGGACCGAATCTTCGCGGGCGATGCAGATGCGCATGTAGGAATCCCACGTGTCCGAATCGGCAAACGCACTGCCGGGGACCGCGCCGACTCCGGCTTTTTCCATCAGCATTTCGTTGAACTTCAATGCATCGTCGAACTGTTCGGGAATCCGTGCCCAGATATAGAACGACGAACCCGAATCGTAGATCTGAAATCCGAGTTCATGGATCACTCCGGATACGAACTTCCTCTTATCCTCAAATTTGTCCCGAAGCGTGCCGTAATAGTCGGCGTCGGCCATCAGAACTTTCGCGAGCGCCGCCTGAAGCGGAGTCGCCGGACAGACATAAACGACGTTCGCGGCATTGTTGATCGGCTGGATGAGCTTTCCGTCCCCGTAGCAGTACCCGAGCCGCCAACCGGAAATATTCCATGATTTCGAAAATGAGTTGACCGTGATCGTCCGTTCCCACATTCCGGGAAGGCTCGCGATCGGCGTGTGCGGATTTACGCCAGCGACGTAATGTTCGTAAACCTCGTCTGAAATGACCAGAAGATCAAGTTCCTGCGCGACGGCAGAGATCGCGTCGAGTTCCGTCCGCGTCATAACCTTTCCGGACGGATTCGACGGCGTGCAGACGATGATCGCCTTGAGCGGAAATTCGGCACGCGATTTCAGTTCCTTGCAGCGCGCCAAAAGCGCGTCTTTTTCAAACCGCAATTGCTGATCGAGCTCAAAGGTCTCAGTCTTGCCGCCAAACTCTTCAAGGATCCGCCGATGATACGGATAATAAGGCTCGAAAACGAGCGCCGAATGGCCGCGAAGATAGCTCATCGCGATTCCGATCAACGCGCCGGTTCCGCCATTCGTGATCATAACTTCGATCGGCTTCGCATCGACATCGACGTTGATGCCGTTGTATCTGGCGATCTTTGCGGCGACCGCCGAACGCAGATCGGCATCGCCCTCGCTTCCGCCGTAATGATTTCGGCTGGCGGCGATTATCTCAGCCGCCTCGCGTGCGAGCTGCGGATCGATCGGCAATTCCGACTGACCCTGAACGAGATTCCCGCTCGGCGGAACAAGCCGCGTGATCGCGCGGATATCGGGTTTGATCTTCTTCGGCTTCACTTCTGTCATATCTTTCAAAATAGCAGGTCGGAACGCTCGATTCCAGATTCGGCCTTAGATTTGCAATTTGCAATTTGCAATTTGCGAACGGTCGAGTCGCGCCCAACCGCAATCGCAAATCGCAAATTGCAAATCGCAAATGCTAAACTACGGTATGTCTTCCGCTGTCCCGCCGACGGTCAAGACTGATCTTTTCGGCGGTCATTTCATCAGCTTTCGCCGCCGACCGACCGAGTTTCTCGTGAATCTCGCCGGTCTTGGCGATGTGACACGTTTCAGGCTTGGGCCGCAGCGTGCCTTTTTCCTCAATCATCCGGATCTGATCCGTGACCTGCTTGTCGTTTCGCATCAGAAATTCATCAAAGGCCGGGCGCTGCAGCGCGCCAAAAGACTGCTCGGCGAGGGCCTGTTAACGGCGGAGCACGAGTTTCATCTTCGGCAACGTCGAATGATCCAGCCTGCGTTTCACCGTCAGCGGATCGCCGAATACGCGCGTTCGATGGTCGATCTCGGCGAACGCATTTCGGCATCTTGGTCGGACGGCGACGTGCTCGACATCGATCGCGAAATGATGCGGCTGACGCTTCGGATCGTCGCCAAGACTCTTTTCAACGCCGATGTTGATGACGACGCGGACGAGGTCGGAAAGGCGTTGACCGATCTCATCAACCTCTTCAATTACTTGCTCTTGCCGTTTTCGGAGTGGCTGGAGAAATTGCCGTTTCCGCAGACTCGGCGCTTTCGCAAAGCAAAGGAAACGCTGGATCGGATCATTTACGGAATCATCGATGAACGGCGGCGCGCCGGATCGGATCACGGCGATCTGCTGTCGATGCTGCTCCTCGCGCAGGACGAAGACGACGGCGGCCGGATGACCGACGAGCAGGTTCGCGACGAGGCGCTGACGCTGTTTCTCGCCGGGCACGAAACGACCGCCAACGCACTTACTTTCACCTGGTATCTGCTTTCCCAAAATCCGCAAGCCGAGGCAGCTCTTCATGAAGAGCTCGACCGTGTGATCGGCGACCGACCGCCGACCTTCGAAGATTATCCGCAACTCAAGTTTACGGAATCAGTATTGGCCGAAGCGATGCGGCTTTATCCGCCCGCATGGGCGATCGGCCGACTCGCGACGGAAGATCATCAATTCAGTTCTTTCGAGATCCCGAAAGGTTCATTGGTCCTG
The DNA here is from genome assembly GCA_044229875.1 of Pyrinomonadaceae bacterium. Lineage (GTDB taxonomy): Bacteria > Acidobacteriota > Blastocatellia > Pyrinomonadales > Pyrinomonadaceae > JAFDVJ01. Next base: position 2,312 of record JBGASE010000069.1, read on the forward strand.
ATTTCGCCATACGTGACGCAGCGTGATTCCAGGTTCTGGGATGAACCTACGCGGTTTATTCCGGAGCGTTGGGAGACCGTTTCGGTTAAGGAAGCATCGAGCAAATTCATCTATTTTCCGTTCGGAGGCGGCATCAGGCGCTGCATCGGCGAGCAGTTCGCTTGGACCGAGGGCGTTTTGCTGCTCGCCTCGATCGCGCGTCGCTGGAAGTTCCGGCTCGATCCGGAACAGACGGTCGAATTGAAACCGATGATGACGCTCAGACCGAAACATGGGATGAAAATGTCGATTGCGGCCCGCTAAGTTTTTCTGGAATTCGCCAGGCATTGGGCGTTAAACATCTTGCAAACTCCTTTTACACTGTGATACCTTTCAAGTGGCCCCGAAATTTTGGGGTGTCCCGCAAACCTTTCCTTTCAGACCATTTAGGAGCACTTGATGTCGTCAGAAATCCTGTCCAATTTGCCGGTCGTGTTGCTTTACACCGATCCCGGTTCCGGAGCCTTACTGCTGCAGCTGATCGCCGCGTCGATCGTCGGCGGACTATTTTATCTCCGGCGCTTCAAAAGCCGGATCGTCGCCTTCGTGACCCGCAGGAAAACGCCTTCGGACGATAATCAGGTCGTCGAAAAAGCGAAATAGAACCTATGGAAACCGCATCGTTCCGCGACCCGTCGGGAAGACTCTTTCTTCACGACGGCCACGTATTTCGGGCAATGACATCGGCCGGATTTGAGGAATTGTCAGCCGCGCAGTCTTCAGATTCGCTCGCCGGATTCGTATCGTCCGGAAATCTGGTAACAGTTTCGACGGTCGACGCGTCGCGCGCGGACGATGTGCTGAAATCGACCGATTTTGGCGATTCGCTCAACTATCTCGCCGAGCACGAACGGATCCCGTTTCAGAACTACCCGTATGAATGGTCGGCTGAGATGCTCTTTGCCGCCGCTGAACTGACGCTTGATCTGCACGAAAAGCTGCTCGGCGAAGGCTTCGGACTCAAGGATGCGACTCCATACAACGTGCTTTTTCGAGGGTCGAAGCCGGTTTTTGTCGATTGGCTGTCATTCGAAAAGCGCGATCCGCTCGATCACGTCTGGCTGCCGCAGGCCCAGTTTCTTCGGACTTTCGTTTTGCCGCTGCTTGTCAACAAAGAATTCGGCGTGCCGCTGTCGCAGATTTTTCAGACAAACCGCGACGGCATCGAACCCGAACAGGTTTACGCGATGGCCGGAGCCTTCAAACGTTTGACATCGCCGTTCCTGACGCTCGTCACGCTCCCGAAAATGCTCGGCGGCGGAAAGCAGTCGTCACTTTACGAAAAGCACCGTTCGGACGATCCGGAAAAGGCGAGGTTCATCCTCGAACATCAGGTCAGGTCGCTTCGCAAACTGCTTTCGAAAGTCCGACCGGACGATTCCCGGACATCCGACTGGGCCGAATACGTCGGTCCGAATCAGCACTTTACCGACCGCTATCTGTCCGCAAAGGACGCCTTCGTCAGCCAGGCGCTGGCCGATTTTCCGGCAAAGACGGCGATGGACGTTGGTTGCAACACCGGATATTTCAGTCGGATCGCCGCGCGATCCGGCGCCAGTGTCGTCGCGCTCGATCTCGATCCGATCTCGGTCGGTCGCGTCTGGCGGATGGCCGCTGCAGAGAATCTGGACATTCTCCCGCTGGTGGTCGATATGTCGCGGCCGAGTCCCGGGATCGGATGGCTTAACGCCGAGTGTCCGTCATTCATCGCCCGGGTTTCAGGCCGCGTCGATGCCGTCATCATGCTTGCCGTGATCCATCATTTGCTGGTCACCGAACGCATTCCGCTTGACGACATTCTCCGATTGTTTGCATCGATCGCAAGCGACACGCTGATTCTTGAATTCGTACCGCCGGCTGATCCGATGTTCCGCCAGATCGCCCGCGGCCGTGATCATCTTTTTGACTATCTGACAAAGGATCACTTTGAAACTGCGTGCAAAAAGTATTTCCGGATCGAACGCAGCGAAAAACTGGCCGATTCTGATCGCGAACTCTATCTCCTCCGCAAATGACCGCCGATACGAAAAACGACGCTTTGGTATCGCTCTCGCTTGCCAACCTGCTGTTCGCCGCAAGTTGGCGCGAGCTGCTTTATCCGGCAACGTTTGATTACCACGTTCAGAACGGTCCCGCGTGGATCGACTACGCCGGCGCCCTGATCGTCGTACTGGCATCGGCGACGCTGATTTTCGCGCTCATCCGTGGCGCCGCGCAGCTTTCCGGAAAAATCGCCGGCACGGCGCGCATCACTTCAATTCTGTTCCTGACACTTGTCGCAGGAAATGCCGTTCGGCTGCAGTTTGTTGAGAAAACACCGGAGTTTGTAACCTATCTGATGATTCCGGCGATCGTCCTCGGAAGCCTGGTGCTGCTCGCAACCCGTTACCGAGAAACGCTTGTTGTCGTCAGCCGCACGCTCGCGTTGGTTCTTGCTCCTTTTGCGATCATCACGATCGGTCAGTCACTTTTCGGATTGATCAACTCGGATCGGAATCGGGAGACGGGAGTTGCGATCGAGTCGCAACTCGCGTCGATACCCGATCGCAAACGCGGGAAGATCGCATCAAGGGTGGTCTGGATCATTTTCGACGAGTTCGACTACCGCGTCGCGTTTGATCTCAAACCGGTTCCGATGAGCGAATTCGAACGGCTTCGTTCGGAGAGCGTTTTTGCGACGCAGGCGCTGTCGCCCGCCGACGACACTCTGGAGTCAATTCCGTCGCTGCTTGTCGGTCGGAATGTCGCAAAGGCGGAGCCGATCGGACGCGAAGATCTGCAGTTGCGATTTGCCGATTGCACCAGTTCGACGCTTGGAACTTCGCCCTCGGCTTTTTCGGATGTCAGGGATTTGGAGGGAAATGCAGCTGCGCTCGGATGGTATCACCCGTACTGCCGGTTGTTTGCCGACGAATTGTCGGCCTGCAGCTGGGACGGCGAGGATTTTTCGAAACACGAATCGCTTCCGGCGGCTGTTTCGTCGCATCTGCCGTTGCTCTACAGAAGTCTTGAGCTTATCCCCGACCGCGAGGCCGTAAAGATGAGCGAGGGTTTTGCAAAGGTCAGCAACTTCGAATTCAAAGGTTCGGAGAAAGAGCGTGCGACGGCGGAATCACGCTATCTCAGAAAACTTGAAGAATCGAAACTGATCGCCGCCGATCCGCGGATCGACCTTGCATTCATTCATCTGCCGATTCCGCATGCGCCGGTTCAGTTCGATATGAAAACGGGAAGATTCACCGCGGAACGTCAGGATTACGCGAACAATCTGGCCCTCATCGACCAATATCTGGGTGCGGTACGGCAGGCGATGGAAGAGTCCGGTCTTTGGGAATCGACGGTTTTGATCGTCAGCTCTGATCATGGCTGGCGCATCAAACGCTGGAAGGACGCCCAGGACTGGCACAAACTGGCGCTGACCGAGGGCGATCGCCAACTGACCGGATTGATCACCGATCCGCGTGTGCCGTTCATCTTGAAACCTTCAGGCAGAAACGCCGGCGTCGACATCGATCGGCGATTCAACACGGTGATTACGCGCCAATTGATCGGCGGTGCGCTGGCGGGCCGCCTCAGGTCCGCGGCGGATTTCATTAATGAGATCGAAACACAAGCAACGAACGATTTGAATAAAAACTGATTTGAACTAGACTTAGGGAAATTCAATTGTTGAGGTTCCCGATGTTTTTTCAGATAGTGCGGTCTGTCTTCATCCTGGCGCTCGTTTTTTTGGGATCGTCTGTGTTTTATGCACAGTCGGTTCCGGCGCCGAAAGACGTTATCGGATTTACGCCGGGCGAGGATCGCAAACTCGCTTCTTGGGACAAGATTGTCGAATATTTCAAGCTGCTTGACGCGTCGAGCGACCGCGTCCGGTTCGAGGAGATCGGCAAGACGACGATGGGGAAACCTTTTGTCTACGCGACGATCACCGATCCGAAGAACTTCGCCAACCTTGAAACGATCAAAAAGATCAACGCGAAACTTGCCGATCCGCGACTGATTGCCTCGCAGGATAAGACCGCTGCGTCACTCATCAAACAGGGAAAAACGATCGTTCTCATTACCTGCGGGATTCATTCGACCGAGGTCGGCTCGACGCTGTCGTCGATGCTGATCGCGGAAAGACTAGCGCGGGCGGAAGACGCCGAAACCCGCAAGATTCTCGCAAACACGATCGTTTTGCTCGTGCCGTCGCTTAATCCTGACGGCGTCGATATCGTCAAGAACTGGTACGACAAAACGCTCGGCACCGCATTTGAAGGAACCGACCCGCCCGAGCTCTATCACAAATACGTCGGCCACGACAACAATCGCGACTGGTACGCGTTTACGCAGGTCGAAACACAGCTGACGGTCGACAAGCTTCACAACGTCTGGCATCCGCAGATCGTTCACGACATTCACCAGCAGGGCGCGCGCGGGGCGCGGCTGTTCTTGCCGCCATACATGAAACCGATCGAGCCGAATGTTCCGCCGCAGATCATTGAAGGGTTTACCGAGCTCGGAAACTTTATCGCGAACGATCTTCGCAAACAGGGATTTGCCGGGATCACGACGGATTCGACCTACGATGCCTGGACGCCGGCGCGAGCGTATTCGCATTACCACGGCGGCGTCCGGATCCTTTCTGAAACGGCGTCGGCACGGCTCGCGACGCCGATCGAAGTAAAGTTTGACGAGCTCCGCGGCGACGACGGCTACGATGCGAAAAAAGAGTCGGCGAACTTCTATCCGCTTTGGAACGGCGGAAAATGGGGACTTCCCGATATCACGAAATATATGACGACCGGTGCGCATTCGCTGCTCCGCCATGCGTCCGACAACCGCGCCAAGTGGTTATCAAGGTTCTATTCGATCGGCAAGGATGCGGTCAGGCCTCGGAAGGACGGGGAATTGCGTGGATTCTTGCTCAAACCTTCAAAGGGAATGATCGGTTTGATCGAGGTCGAGGAGATTCTGGAAAGGGCCGGGGTCAAATCGAAACTCGTTGACTCTGGTGAAAAATGGGGTTATCGGCATAGCTATGTTCCGATCGATCAGCCCTATGGCTTGTTTGCGAAGGCGTTGCTTGAGCGCCAGCAATACCCGAATTTGAAGGATCCGGAGGGCAACCCGATCGCACCGTACGATGTCACAGCCCACTCGATTTCGCTTCTCAAAGGTGTTGATGCGACTCCGGTTTTCTCGAATCCGACGTTCAAATATCTGAAAGAGTCGGGACCGCTTTACGGGACTCCGGTGATGGATTGTCGTGAGACGATCCGTTATCGGCTCTACCGGTCGTCCATCGCCGTCATGGATGAAGGCTGGACGCGTTGGGTGCTTGAGAACTATTCGCGGTGGCTTCCGACGAAGCGAAATTGCACCGAAACGAATCATGTGTTTGATTCGCTTCGGGACAAAGAGATTCGGGCAGGAAGCGATCTCGGATCGCATGTCGTGATCTTTCCCGACCAGAACCCGAGCCTGATCCGAAACGGTTACGCAAAGGGAACGATGCCGGACGACCTTACCGGCGGGATCGGAAAAGACGGCGTCGCAAAGCTGCGGAAGTATGTCGAAGACGGAGGGACGCTGGTATTTCTAAATCGCGCATCGGATTTTGCGATCCGCGAATTCGGGCTGCCCGTTCGGGACGTGACCGAGGGTCTTCCGCGAAAAGAGTTCTACATTCCCGGATCGATCCTGCGGACAAAACTCGATACGAACCATGCGCTAGCGAAAAACCAGATTGAGGAATCGATCGCCTGGTTCGAAAACTCGCCGGCGTTTGAGATCACGGAATCGGACGACACGAACGTCGAGATCATCGCGCGTTATCCTGACAAGAAAGAGGAAATTCTATTGTCCGGCTGGGCGCTCGGCGCCGAGAAGATCGCCGGCAAAGCCGCGCTCGTTTCGATCAACATCGGCAAAGGCCGGATCGTCCTTTTCGGTTTCAGGCCGCAATATCGCGGCCAGTCACTGGCGACGCTTCCGTTGTTTTTTAATGCGATTTCGAAGTAGCTGTCAGACGTTAGACGTTAGACGTCAGACGTCAGACGCCTGATGGCAGGACTCTAAGATTCCAAGATCAGGATTCCAAGATTCCAGCTTGCCGTTTTCGACAACTGACATCTGACCTCTGACGACTGATATCTGACATCTGGCGTCTGACCTCTGACGACTGATATCTGACATCTGACGTCTGACGTCTGACGACTGAAATCTGACATGTAACCATGACTTTAATTGCACTATTTCTGATCATCGGCGGACTGGGTTTCGCGTTTCTGGTTTTGTCGCTCATTCTCGGTGACGTGTTTGAGGCGATCGGACTCGATCTCGACTCGAATCTTGACGGATCGGGTGACTTCGGATTGCTCGACAGCCGCGTCATCAGTATTTTCCTGACGGCGTTCGGCGGTTTCGGCGCGATCGGGGCGTCTTTCGGCGGCGGCGCGATCGGCGCATTGGCGATGGCACTTGCCGGCGGCGTCATTTTCGGCGGAATGGTCTTCTACTTCGGCCGACTTCTTTATCGCCAGCAATCGTCGAGCTCAATCACCGATGAGCATCTGATCGGCCGGTCGGCACAGGTGGTCGTTGCGATCGAAGAAGGCGCCATCGGCCAGATCGCCTGCCGGATCGCCGAAGAACGTGTCGAAAAGATCGCGCGATCGCGTGACGGCGCCGCGATCCCATTGGGGACCATCGTCGTCATCGAATCCGTTGCCGGCGACACGGTAATTGTCTCAACCGAAGAAAACCGCGAGTCGTCGCTTTTCGCAGACAAACAGCTAGCGGACTGAAAACGTTTCTCAAACAAAAGAGGTACAAAAAATGCTTGAATCATCACTGTTATTGGTCGTTGTCGTGGTTGCGGTGATCTTCGTTTCGCTGATCATCGTGCTGATGCTGATCAGCAAGAATTACATCAAGGTTTCGCCGAATCAGGCGGCGGTGATCTCCGGCCGGACGCGGAAACTCGCCGACGGCACGACGGTTGGTTACCGGCAGGTGCGAGGCGGCGCGACGCTGGTGCTGCCGTTTCTCGAGAAGGTCGAATACCTTGATCTGAACGTCATTACGGTGCCGCTGACAACGACCCGCGCCTATACCGGCCAGGGTGTTCCCGTATCGGTCAAAGCGGTCGCCAACGTCAAGATCAAGGGCGACGATTCGTCATTGCGCGCCGCCGCCGAACGTTTCCTCGGCATGCCGCAGGACGAATTTCACAAACTCGTTTTCCAGACCCTTGAAGGCCACCTTCGGGCGATTCTCGGAACCCTGACGGTCGAAGAGATCAACAACGACCGGCAATCGTTCGCGCAGAAACTGACGAGCGAAGCGGCGGTTGATCTCGAAAAGATGGGAATCGGGCTCGACGCGCTGACGATTCAGGAGATTTCCGACGAAGAAGGCTATCTTGACGCGCTCGGCAAGCGCCGCACCGCTGAGGTCAAGCGCGATGCCGAGATCGGTCAGGCCGAGGCCAATCGCGATTCGAAAATCAAAGCATCGCTCGCGCTTCAGGAAGGTGAAAAGGTGAGGCTCGAAACCGAAGCGCTGATCGCCCAATCGAACCGGCAGACCGAGATCCAGAAGGCGCAGGTCGCCGCCGAAATCGAAAAGGAACGCGCGAAGGCGAATCAGGCAGGACCGCTCGCCGAAGCGCAGGCGCAGCAGGAAGTTGTTGCCGAAGAGGTCCGGATTGACCGCATCCGGACGCAGGAGCAGATCGCGGTGCAGGAACAGGAAGTTCTGCGCAAAGAAAAGGAACTCGAGGCAACCGTCGTCAAACAAGCCGAAGCCGAGCGCCGTGCATCGGTTCTGCGCGCGCAGGGAATGCAGGAATCGGCAATTCTCGAAGCGGAAGGAAAGAAGAAAGCGCAAATCGCGCAGGCTGAGGCCGAGGCCGAAAAACTCCAGAAAGAGGGATCGGGCCGAGCGGCGGCGATCGAGGCCGAAGGCCGCGCTGAAGCCGAAAAGATCCGCGCGCTCGGACTTGCCGAAGCCGAAAAGCTTCAGGCGCAAGGGCTTGCGCAGGCGAAGTCGATCGAAGCGCAGGGTTTGGCCGAAGCCGCGGCGATCAAGGAAAAAGCGGCGGCGTGGCGCGAATTCAATGATGCCGCAAGACTTCAAACTATCCTTGAAAAACTTCCGTCGATCATTGAGGCCAGCGCACCGGTCTTCCAGGCGGTTGCCGAGCCGCTCGGCAAGATCGATAAGGTCGTGATGATCGATCAGGGCGGCAGCGGCAACGGCGACGGCGGCGGCATCAACCGCTTCGCCCAGACCGCGCCGACGCTGATCTTCGGACTTCTCCAGCAACTTCAGGCGATGGGATTGAGCGTCCCCGAGGTGATGGAGCAGCTCGGAATCAAGACAGAAGAAAAGATCGTCAAATCGACCGATGACGGTTCGCGAAAGGATCCGTCCAAATAGGACTCGAGGACGCGGGTCCGCATTCAAGCTCTGACCGGACTTGGCGTTGTAGACACGCGGCGATTGACGAACGTCGCGTGACTTGCTCGCTCGGTCCGGTCTTTAGATCGCATAATGGTTGTTAAACAGTACTAAGGCCACCACCAGAACCAGAGCCGAGCGTTCGGCGCGCGGCCAATGTTGAAGTCGCCGTCGCTCAATTTCATTTTCTTAACCCCGGAAGAGAGCTCGTCGATGCCTTTCGATCCAGATTTGAGAAAAACGGTAACGTCGTTTTCTTCAATGCTCCATGAATCTTCCATGTCTGGTATGTAGTGAATACGCCATTTCAGAGTTGTTCGGAAACCAGCAGCCCCGTTTCGATTGTTGGGAATCTTGAGATTGTCGAAAGCTGGCTTGGTAAGAGTCAAAGTTCGGTGACAATCGACGTCGGATTTCCTCAATGCATTCAGAAGTTCAATCAGTGAGGTCGAACCCTGATCATCAGCGGAAAGGTGCCAGCCACAGAAATTGCGTTCATTTTCCGTGTAATGCCAAAGACAGATTCGCCCCGTTTGTCGCCACGCAGCAATTTCACTCATTTGTTTCATTTTAATCACGCGTCTCGGCCAGAATCACTTTTCCGACAAACATCAAACTGATCGCAATCCGAATCCGTTAGGTTAGTTAAGTTGTTGTCAACATTGGAATTCAGCGATCATTCACGGCTCATTTTCGATGATTCGGACCTGATACGGTTCGCGCGTGTCGCTGAACGCGCAGGCTCCGTCGACAACGATCATGTTCGGATTATGCAGATACTCGACCGCGTCCCGAACGATCGGGATCTCGTGATTGCAATGCCTGCATTTCGGACCGTGATTCGGGGCAAAGCGGCCGCCGCAGGGGCATTCGGGCAAGGTTTCGGCGATCTGCTCTAGCAGTTCCTGCGATTTGCTTTCCCAAACCAGCGTCTGATCCGCCAGGCGATGAATGACGTTTGAGCAGGTATCGCAAAAGAAATGCGGAAAGCACTCACTCATCCCGCTCGATCGCCAGGCCGGCGTCAACCCGCCGCAATCCGGGCACATGATATCGCCGACCCACTGCAATGACCGATCATATTCGACAATTCTCATAGATTGACCCTAATAGCAATATGTTTGATCTTCAGATACGCAGCAAAACAATCGCCGGCAACAGCACGGCCAAAGCAAAACCCACAAACAAGATGACGCTCAGACGCTTGCTCTCCGGATGATCGACCCAATACGTGAGAACCACCGAAAGCAGAAGCGTTTGCGTGAAAACCTCGGGCCAACCGATGATATGATCCCACAACGGCAGATTGAAGAAGATCATCCCCTCGATGCCGCCCCAACTGGCCGAGAACGGCGTCAGGATCCCGACGACGACAAGCATGCACCACATCTTCAGCCAGCCTCTTCGACGGCCAAACAGGACGTCCTTCAGCAGGAAGAACACGACCGCCAGCAACGCGGCCCTGAGCGGCTGAAAAAGTGGGCTCGCCATTAGGATTGGATCCGTGATCTTGCGGATTATCGGCGCGACATCCGGCCGGTTCATCCGTGACGCGTAATCAAGCAGGATTGCCGCGGTTACGCCGGTCGCAAAGTAGGTAACGGTATGGGCGACGATCGTCCGATACAGAATCGACCAAAACGAAGGTTCGGCTCGTCCATCACTGCTCTCCTTTCTTTTCAAATTATACGCCATTTCTCAGGCTTGTCGCCCATTGCCGGCCAACCGCGGATCAACTCCCGGCCAAGAATTCAAGGTCGGTATGGGCCGTTTTTGCGCCCGCTACCGCTGAAAGTCTCAAACCTGAGAGGGCGGGTGCAAGCAACCCTTCCTGACTTTGAAATGGATCAAGTTCGGTTGTGCTGGCGAGGCGCACTCGATCCGCAAAATCCAGGCGTTGAATTCGCGTTTGAATGCGGTTAACATCGCACGGGGAAAGTTGGTCTGTCTGATTCAACGCGATAACGGACAACAAGATGACTGAGCCGACACTACTCGCTATCGCTTCTGTGCTCGCAATTGCCACCGGCGTTGTGCACTCTTTGCTTGGCGAGATAATGATTTTCCGGCACCTGCGTCGGTCAGCGGTTGTTCCGTCCCAACCGGCCCCGCCGTTGCAGGAGCGCCACGTGCGGATTCTTTGGGCGACGTGGCACCTCGCATCGGTATTTGGATGGGCGCTGGCCGGATTGCTGTGGCGACTCGCGCAGAATCCGGGCTTCGCATTGCCGGCAAGTACCGTGCTCGGAGCCACGGCGGCCGCATTTTTAGCCGGCGCCTTGCTCGTTCTCGTGGGTACGCGTGGCCGCCATCCCGGCTGGATCGCGCTCGGCGCGGTTGGCATTTTATCGTGGGCCGCGCTCGGTGCCGTTTAGCAAGGCCTATTTCGTGGATGAAATTACTATGAATGTATCAGTCCCGGCTGGCGGAGAAATATGCCGCCCGTTCGTCCCGGCAAAAGACTTCGAGCTGTCGAAGCGATTTTACGAAGCGATCGGCTTCACAAAGGTATTGGATGGCGAGGTTGCGATCTTCCGGATCGGAGCCAGCAGCTTTATTCTCCAAAGGTATTTCCAGAAAGAATGGGCTGAGAATTTCATGATGCAGCTGATGGTCGACGACCTTGATTCATGGTGGATGCGTCTTTCGTCGCTTGAGCTTCCGACAAACTTTGGCGTGCCGGAACCCAAACCGCCGGCGATCCAGCCGTGGGGACTGCGGATCGCTTATGTGGTCGATCCTTCAGGCGTGCTTTGGCACGTCGCGGAACGCAGGCCGGACACTCTGCATGATCTCTAGCTAGGGGGTAGGAATATCGATGAAACCTGTTCAGATCATTTCGTTAATCGGTGTATCACTGCTGGCGTTGGTATCGAATGTTGTCGCCAGTGTCCTGTACATGGTGATCTACGGATATGTGATCGATCCCGGTCATGATCCAAAGTACTATCAGGATCACATTCAGGTAGCGGGCCCGTATTGCAGCATCATTGCCGGCATACCGATCATGTTCTTCGCCGGGTGGTGGGTGGCTGGTTGGTGGCGACGATCGTTGGGAGTTCGGGGTGCGTTGACCGTTTGGTTCGTTTATGGCGTGATCGATCTTTCGCTTCTTTTGATCGCAGGTCTATCGATGAACGTCGCGATTCTCTTCGTTGTTTCATTCGCGACCAAACTTGCGGCCGTATATTGGGGGGCGACGACCCGTCTCAATAAACCCGTCACCCAAACCGGCGAACCGGAACCGGCGGAACCGACGATGTAAGCCGCGGAATCCTCCAGCACGATTCCGATCGATTTGGCGAGCTCAATGATCGCTCGCCGGCGTCGCCTGTGTTACGGACTTTTCAATTGACAACACTGTTGAGTGGTCCGATTCTCACAATCGCTCAAGATCGAATCACATTTGCAAGTCAGGAAGGCGGGCTTGCCCCCGCAGTCAGAGTTACGCGTTTACGCGTGAACCTCGTCGCGCTTCATTCAACCGACGAACTGGCGCTCGATGTGCGGAAAAGCTCCGCTTTTTCGACAGTGCTGTTCTTAAAATACTGCGACTCCGCCGCACTCCGCCGAAGTTGAGATTTGCCGGTCACTATCGTTCCCGGTTCCGACAACGCGATCGCCAGTCTTTGTCGCCCCGCGCCTCCGGCGCCTGATGTGCGGAAAAGCTCTGCTTTTCCGAAAGCGCTTGTTTTTGAATTACTGCGGCTGCGCTGCAAACCAAATTCCGGGAATCGCTCCATCGATAAATGACCCTGCGTCAACTCGTGAATCAATACGCCCAAAACCAGGTTCTTATTCTCTCTGAATTGACGTACAGCTGAATTTCTCGTCAAGATTACTCGCCCGGATCGATTTTTGATGACGGCGTCAAACTCAAGCGCACGGAGCAATCGTTCAATGGTCAAAACATCCAGTTCGTCGTCTGCAATGATTGAAACATTGAAAGTACGCTTTCGAAATAGCCCGATCTTGGATGATTTCACAGTTGCCGAAAGTAACACGGCATTATTCCAGAAGTTCTTTCGAAGCCGTGTCCTTTTCACCAGTCGACGATCTTGAAGATCAGGCCAGCTCAACAGGAAAGCATCTGATTGAAAATCACGCTTTGATGCTTTAATCGAACTATGGCTAATGATATCGAAATGTAATAACTTACTTTGGCGGGTGTCAAACACAAAGCGGCATTCTCTGTCAGAGAACCATGCTCTGGAGATTTCACCGACAAGTAACGGCTCGACGACATTAACCTGAATCAGATCACAATTTAGCCCGACTTCCCGGATCTGACCCGCAACCGCAAGGGAAAAGACGAAAAGACACAGAACGCAACTGAGTGCGGAACGTAGAAAATGGTTTCCGATTTCGGCAGGCATGACAATTACCTCTTTTCTTTGGACTTCGCAAAACACTTGGAAATCAATTCTTTTTGATATTTTTCAGACCTCGAGGAATTAAATTCGCCGTTTACAACTTCAGTGTCAGGCTTGAACTTGCCGACGAGGTGAAGAAATTCGTGTATGATCACCGCGACGGCATACTCATTCTGATCTGATGCTCCGCTATCCTCAATAATCTTGCGGAATGAATCAGGGCCAATATTCTTCCCCCTCTGCCAAAGGCCGGGAAACGGGTCCAAAAAGGCAAAGCCATCAGGGTTAAGACTAACCTTGCCGTCTTCCGTCAGCGCTAGCGCGTATGCGGTGCCGCCCTTAATGCCCTCGAACGGCTTTCGATCATATGAATAATTCTTCTTTCGGTCATCAAATTTCGAGAGCGCATCCGAACCAACCAACTTCGCGCATTCGCCGTCCGGATCATTTTTCAGCTTTTCTTCGATTACCTTTCTTGCTTTCAGAAGCAAATCATCAAGGTCAGCCAACTTTGAATCAAAAAAGAACGGGTTGGTACTCGCATCTTTGAAATCCTCCGGCAAGCTCGAATCGCCGCAGCGGATGTTGACTTTGTTTCGTTCGAGGTCAATGTCGCCGTCGCAGTTGCCGGGGATGCTGGCGGGATTGGTTGTCGCGCCGTCGGCGACCTTGTCGATCGGCTTTGCCGTCGAGTGCGTTGTTTCATGCGCGAGTTGTCCCTGTGCATCCCTGGCGGAATCCGGCGGGGAATCATTGACATGGACGAACGACGGATCGCCGTCTTTCTTGTCCGGATCCCAGATCGATTTGATGCCCGTGCCATTGAGCGAACTTTCGATCTCTTCCCGCATCCGGCATTCGACCGGACGGACGTCGTCCGGCAACGCGCACTGCCATTCAGGAAATGCCGAGTTGCGGACTGCGCTCTCGTAGCCGGGACTGTTTTCAGTGTTCGGGTCGGCGATGTCAACGATCTGTCCGAGCGGTTCGGTCTCCTCATTTGCCGTTCCCGATGTCCCGTTCGATCCCGCCCACCGGATCGTCGTTCCCGTCACCGGATCGGCCGTCGT
>JBGASE010000260.1:0-3563 GCA_044229875.1 Pyrinomonadaceae bacterium
CGATATTCTGTTTTCGATTCCGTATATCCTGATCGTCATCGTCCTGCTGTCGGTGTTCGGCGGGCCGAACACGCCGGAATGGATCAAGAGCATTTCCGGCCGTTTCGGAGCCGAAAACGATCAGGGCCTGAGCCAGATTTTTCTGTTGTTTTTCGCGCTCGGCTGTGTTTCGTGGCTGACCATGGCGCGCGTTGTCCGCGGACAGATCCTGAGTCTCAAGAATCAGGACTTCGTGCTCGCGGCGCGTGCAACCGGAGTTTCGACGCCGGCGATCATCTTTCGGCATCTGGTGCCGAACGCGCTCGGTCCGGTTATCGTTTATGCGACGCTGACCGTGCCGTCGGTAATGCTGACCGAAGCGTTTCTTTCGTTTTTGGGTCTCGGCGTTCAGCCGCCGTACGCGTCATGGGGCAGTTTGGCTGCCGAAGGGATCAAAGCCATCGGCATTTACCCGTGGCAGATGATCTTCCCCGGCGTGACGATGGCATTGACGCTGTTTTCGCTGAATTTTTTGGGTGACGGACTGCGCGACGCGCTCGATCCGCAGACCCGCAAGTTTTGATCGATTCGCCCCCGAATCTGGAGGATGAAATGAAAAGATTTATGGCGTTGATTTCGGTCGTAACGGCGATCCTGGCGATCGGCGCGGCGGACGCTGGCGCACAGGCGAAAAAGGATCCAAAGAAGCCGACGGTGAAGATCCTCAAGGAAGGCTCGGGCTTTGACGGAATCCGCGTCGGGCGATCGACGGCGGACGACGTCATCAAGAAGTTCGGCAAAAGCTACAAGTTGGTCAAGCACAAAAAGTACTCGGCACAGATGATCTTTCCGGGTGGAATCTCGTTCTATTATTGCCAGTCGGAACGAAAGAAGACGATATTCGATATCGAGCTGCGCGCGCCATTTGCAGGGAAAACTGCCAAAGGGATCACTCTCAGCAAGAGCACGCTTGAAGACGTTTATCGCATTTACGGCAAATCAAAGGACGGGCTCGAATACCGCGGCGTCAGCTTTTATTACGCGAAATTCAAGGGAAAGAACGTCGTCACGGTGATCGATATTGTCGAGCCGAACGGCATTCGCCAGTGTTCGGAAGCTAAATGATGAGCGAAAAAAACGGCACAATTCTATCGGTTGACGGACTGAAGACCTATTTTCAGACTGAAGACGGCGTCGTTAAGGCGGTCGACGGCATCTCGTTCGAACTCAAAAAGGGCGAAACGATCGGAATCGTCGGCGAATCGGGAAGCGGAAAGTCGGTGACGAACCTTTCGGTAATGCGCCTCATTCCGGAACCGCCGGGAAAGATCGTCGGCGGCAGCGTAGTGTTTGACGGCGTCGACGTTCTCGGGCTGCCGATCGATGAAGTCCGCAAGATCCGAGGCAAGCGGATCGCGATGATCTTTCAGGATCCGATGACATCGCTCAACCCGTTCCTGAAGATCTCGAAACAACTAGGCGAAGTAACCGAACTCCATCTCGGCCACACCGCCGCCGAGGCCCGGGCACATGCGATCAAGATGCTCAAACTGGTCGGAATTCCGGATGCCGAGAACCGGATCGACAGTTATCCGCATGAGTTTTCGGGCGGCATGCGTCAGCGGGTGATGATCGCGATGGCGCTTAGCTGCGATCCCGAACTTCTGATCGCTGACGAGCCGACGACCGCGCTCGACGTCACGATCCAGGCGCAGATCCTCGAACTGATCAAGGATCTCAAGGCGCGGATGGGAACGAGCGTCATTCTGATCACGCACGACCTCGGCGTCGTCGCCGGAATGACTGACAAGATCATCGTCATGTACGCCGGCAAAGTGTTTGAACAGGCGCCGACCGCCGAGTTGTTCGCGACGCCGGCGAATCCGTACACAAAAGGACTGCTGCGAAGCGTTCCGGATCCCGCGCATGAGCAGGGAAAAGAACTCTACCAGATTCCGGGATTGCCGCCGGACGTTGCGCATCTTCCGCCGGGATGCCCGTTTGCCGAGCGATGCGATCGCGCTGAAGACATTTGCCGGACCAAATATCCGCCGTTTGTTCAGATCAGCCCGACGCATTCCTCGTTGTGCCATTTCGCGGCCGACGTGTACCGCCAGTCCGTCAGGGAGCGCGACGCAAAATGAAGAAATTGTTGCCAATTCTATTTGCATTGATCGCCGCCGGCTGCGGCGGATCGCCGGAAGTCCGCAATACAAACACTCCGACGGCGAATATTCAGCCGGCACCGGTGAACGCCAATGCCGCCGACATCGACAAGACGCGCGATGAGGTCGTCAAGTCGGTGCGCGGATTGAAGGATCTCAAATTCTGGACGGCGCGGACGGAGATCGAGAGCATGCCGGCGCTGAGCGGGGAAATAAGATACGCCGCGCCCGATCGGTTCTATTTCAAACAGGGACCGAACGAGGCGATCGTCATCGGTGACGACACCTACACGATCGAGAACGGAAAATGGAAAAAGTCCGACTTTGACATGAGCGGGCTCAAGAAGATTCAGGAAAACGCGCTGACTGAGGACGACGTCAAGAAGATCAAGAACGTGCAGACGGTCGGAAACGAAACGCTGAACGGTCGCCGGACGACCGTTTACACGCATTCGCTGATCAATGGATCGGTCGAAACGGCGACCAAAATGTGGATCGATGAAGAAACAAAACTCGTGATGAAGTCCGTCGTCGAAAATCGCGCCGGAAAGCAGGTTCAGAAGATCATCACAACTTACGACTTTGAAACGCCGGTAAAGATCGACGTGCCGAAGATCGGTTCTTAAATTTAGCAATATGGTGAAAGCCCTGAAATGCCCGACGTGTGCGGCGTCGTTTGACTACGACGGCAAGAAAAAATACGTCAAATGTGACCATTGCGGAACAAGCGTCATCGTCGGCGTCGAACAAACTGAGCCGCCGGTTGTGACGGAACAGACCGGTAAGAGGTTTGCTTCCGATGGCGACGCGCTGATCAGCATCGAGAATCTGAGGGTGCATTTCAGCCGCAAAAGCGGCGGACTGTTCTCACGCATCGGCGCACCGCCCGTGCGCGCGGTCGACGGAGTTTCGCTCGACATCAAACGCGGTGAAACGCTGGGACTCGTCGGCGAATCCGGATGCGGCAAATCGACGCTCGGGAAGGCGATCCTCCGGCTGACTGAACCGACCGGCGGACGCGTCATGTTCCACGGGAAGGATCTGGCGCATCTTTCGATGAGTGAAATGCGTGATCAACGGCGGCAATTGCAGATGATCTTTCAGGATCCGTATGCGAGCCTCAATCCGCGAATGACGGTCGGTGCGATCATCGGCGAGCCGATCAGGACTTTCGGTCTCGGCAACGGCAATGTCGAGGCACAGGTGCAGGAACTGATGGAAACGGTCGGACTGTCGCGGCGATTTATCAAGCGCTATCCGCACGAATTTTCGGGCGGCCAGCGACAGCGGATCGGCATTGCGCGCGCGCTTGCCGTCGATCCGGAATTCATCGTCGCCGACGAACCGATCTCGGCGCTCGATGTCTCGATCCAGGCTCAGATCATGAATCTGATGGAACGCCTTCAGACTCAGAAGAAT
>JBGASE010000070.1:0-16160 GCA_044229875.1 Pyrinomonadaceae bacterium
AAACACCAGCGTCCAGACACGGAGTTTCGATCTTCAGCGACGCGATGTCAGCGGTACCGATTGGACCGCTCTATCGCTGATCCCGCCGGCAAGCGGTCTGACTCATGTCGACGCCACAGTCGGACTCGGCATCACGTATGAGTATCGAGTCCGCGCGGTCGGCGTATCCGGTCCCGGGCCGTGGTCGGCATCCGTCTTTGTGACATCGCCGTCGACCCCGCTCGATACGACGCCACCGACGGTTTCGATCCTCAATCCGACCGATGGTGCGAATGTTTCCGGAATCGTCCCGGTGGCGGCGCAGGCGAATGATGACGTCGCGGTCGAATATTTCGAGGTCAGTTTCTGGAATCAATTCATGGGGCAGGAAGTAATCATCGGTTCGATGACGTCTGCCGGGACGCTGAACGTCAACTGGGACACGCGAAACCTGACGCCGGCCGCATACCGTTTGCGGGCTTTCGCATATGACACGCTCGGCAACTGGACGACGCGTGACGTTACGGTCAATGTCGGCGGAACCACGACCGGCGTTCTGCGTTCGGCGAGCATCACGCTATCAGCCTCAGGTCGCAACACCGTCTTCGTCAACGGACGCGTCAACGTCCGTGACGGTTTCGGAGAAGCGGTCAGGGCAGCGGTCGTGACGGTCGAATGGACCCTGCCGAACGGGCAGACCGAGATCGAAACGGCAAGCACCGGAGCCAACGGAAACGCCGGATTCGCAACCGAGGGCCGGCGCGGGTCGTACTCGCTGCGGGTCACCGGAATCACAAAATCCGGCTACAGTTTCGATCCGGCAAACAGCGTGCTGACAAAATCGATCACGCGATAGAATGAACGTGAAATTCAGCAGGATTCGCGTGATTTGACCGTCCCGCGAATCCCGCCGGAAACGATAGTCACCGTCAAATCTCAACGTCGGCGGGTTGCGGCGGAGCCGCAGATTTTCAGGATGGGCGCTTTCGGGAAAGCGGAGCTTTCCGCACATCGACGCCAGTTCGTCGGTTGAGTGATTCGTAGCAGGTTCACGCGTAAACGCGTAACTCTGACGGAGGCATAAGCTCGTAACTTTGATTGCTTCTAAAGGTGCCGGAAGAAAAGGGATGCGGGGGCAAGCCCGCCTTCCCGACCCGCAAAAGTGATTCGATCTTGAGCGATTGAGAAAATCTAACCACTCAACAGTGTTGTCAATTGAAAAGTCCGGAAGGCGGGCTTGCCCCCGCCGTCACGTATTCCGAACCGGACTCAAGCAACTGAATCAACATTCGTGGCAACCTACGGATTGCCGCGCCCGATGCAAGAGGAGGACCATCGGCGAAGGGGCAAAGCAGGCGCAAAATGCGCCGGGTAACAAAATTGGGTGATCACGAAGTCGGAGCCGGGAACGATAGTGACCGGCAAATGAGCTTCATTGCATAAACGGCGGCGCCCGCATCGTGTTCAGCCGGCATCGGAAGCTTAGTAACCGGCAACGGAGGTCGCGAGGCACGAAAGCTGGCCGCATTCAGATCGCTTCATGAACATGAAAGACTACTTTCTTCAGAGACTGACTTTGGCAGTGATCGGAACTTCCCTTTTCATTATCGGTTGTCGAATGGACTCGCTGTCGGAGGTGAATTCCACTTCGCCACAAGTGGTGCGGGCACCCTCAATATCCATTGTTTTCGAGGGGCGGAAAGGCGACATCGGCAAGTTTCGTTTGATTAACGAAGGCGACCTGCCGGTTTTTGTGATATATGAACGCGGTGATGATTCGGCTTTTGTTCCATATCAGCTGGATTGCGGTGCTGACCGTTTCGGTCCAGAGTGGCATACCTTGCCCGAACGGAAATCACTGACGGGACAGACGTCAATAGAGTTCGAAGTCGAACTGCCAGTGGCTGCTTCGGAGAATTGCACGTTAAGCGTCCGGTACTTTGATAATTCCGAGGCCGTTGCCACACACGAACGCTTCGTTGAGGATTCGGATTTTAATGGTTACAGCGATCAGGAGAAAGCAATGATAGCGAATTCGGCCAAAGACGCAACCTGCGAATTCCCGATCAATTAATCAGCCCCTTTCCCCGAAGCCCGCGAAGCGACCTTCTTCAGACATTGTCATCGTCTACCCGATCATGCACCGCCGCGATGAACGCCAGCAGGCGGCGATCGCCAGGCAGCAGACCGGCAACCAGCCATGGGCATCGATCAATGAAGCAAGGGTCCGAACCGGCGAGAAACCGCTCGACGCCGCCCGCTTCCCTTTCGCCGACGAACCGCTGATCAATACCAAGGACGGCCCCGTCCCGATGAGTATCTGGCAGGAGACGATCGTCAAGCCGGCCGCGTCCGAATAGTTGATAAGGCGGACTCATCGATATCATTAGTAAAAAGTTCTTGACCCGCGACGCTGAGGCATGTTACGTTTGGCTCAATTCCGACAACCTGAAGGCGAAAGCTTTCACCGGGACCGATCTTGGGGGCAAATCGGTTCGTTTGGGAGAACAAGGGGGATAGACGGCGCCCGTCGTTGCGGCGCCACGGAATTGGAATCTGAAACTCGCGAGGCAGTAATGCTCAACCTCGGACTCCCCGCCGGTTTGAAACCGGTACACAATTAGAGAAGTTACGGACGACGGATCGCCGACTGCGCGAGACGTCGTTTTTTGTTTTTGAGATCTTTGCAGCAACCGAATAGAAGAAAGCCCGAACGATAATTGGCGTTATCGTCCGGGCCGGAGGTTGCAAAACGAAACGGAGTGTTCCGATTGATGCGAACCCATCCAACCCGCATCTTAGGTCATTCCGTTTCACCAATCAACTCAAAACGCGGTATGTCCCCGATTCAACGGTTCGGCGACTGATTGTCGGATTGAGTCAGACAGAGGTGAAAAATGAAAGGACAGTCTCAGAGGAAACGGCGCGCCGGCGCCGTCGTCGTCAACACCGCACGTGAATCAAAAGGCTCGGCGAACGGAAAACGCTCCCTCGCATTGCTGGCATTGCTTCTGTTGCTGACATTCGGTGTCGGAGCGATCGCGTCATGGCGCGGCAGCCGTTCGGCCAGCAGTCCGGTTCCGTTCAGCACGCCTCCGCCGATGCCGGCATCACAGCCGGCCCGCGAATATGTCTATGCGGGCAGCGGACTGGTCTCGACCGTCGAACCGTTTTACGAGGCTCCGAGTGACCTCGGAGTCTGGCGACCGTCCAACGGAACCTGGTATATCCTCAACTCAACGACCCAGCAAAGTTCTTCGCAGCAATGGGGAATCTCAACTGACACGGCCGCGCCCGGCGATTTTGACGGTGACGGCCTGACCGATTTCTGCGTCTTCCGCGCCGGAACCTGGTATATCATCCAGAGTTCCGACGACAGCAACCTTTACCCGACATACGGGACCGGCGGCGATGTTCCCGCGGTCGGAGACTACGACGGCGACGGGCGGTCCGATCGGGCTGTCTGGCGATCGTCCGACCAAACCTGGTACGTCTACAAATCCTCGACCTCAACCTCGGTTTCATATCAGTTCGGGAACGCCGCCGACACGCCGGTGCCGGCCGACTATGACGGCGACGGCAAGGCGGACTATGCGGTCTGGAGAAATTCAACCGCAACTTTCTGGGTATTTCAAAGCGCGAACGGCCAAACGGTTTCATATTCGATCGGCGCCTCGGGCGACTCACCGGCCGTGGCCGACTTTGACGGCGACGGAAAATCCGACTTCGCGGTCTGGCGTCCGACCGACGGAAACTGGCGCATCCGTTTCAGCTCGGATTCAAGCCTCGGCACCATCGCTTGGGGAACGTCGGGCGATATCGTCGTTCCGGCACGGTACATCGACTCACAGGATACGGATTCCAAAGCGGATATCGCTGTCTGGAGGCCATCGACGGGTGTCTGGTACATCCGCCGGTCATCCGACTCTTCAATGCGGACCGCGACCTTTGGCGTCAGCGGCGATATTCCGGTTCCTTCGAACTGGAGGTAGCAGCCGCATTCAGGCGCAATCCGTAACCAACCGAAAATCCCGGAATAATGAGGTGCAAGACAATGATCACGAATTCACTCAACAGAATCTACACGGCCGCGAAATCGAATTTTTCATCACCGCTCGGAGTCACGCGAAGCCAATGGATAACATCGATTCTGATTTGCGCGCTATTGCTGCCGATGTTTGCCGCAACGGCGGTCGGCGCGACAAGGATTGAAACCCTCCCGGCCGGCATCGAACCGGTCAACCCGGAACTCCCTGTGTGGACCGAAATCTACCGCGACATCGCGACGGCGATCGAGAAGACGATGACGATGCGCCGGCCGGTAAATTCCCGCTTCCCGGAAACACCGGAAGCTCATGTCTCGCCTGCAACGACGGCGGATGCAATTCCCGTCGAAGAACCGGAGGTTCCGAAACCGGTCACGGGGGACAAGACGGGAAAACGCAAAAAACGGAAGGCGAAACCAGTCGTTGCGCCGGTAGTGCCGTCGATCGCCCCGCCCGTCTTTTTCAATGAACTTCCCAATGACGAAAAGGCGTCCGTCTATCTTCCGGAGAACAATCTCGGCGCGCCTCCGGGACAAACGGAAAAGGATTCGGACAACGCGCCGGCGGCGCTGAGGGTCCGGCATCGTCCGGGAGCCGCGAATTTCAACTTCGGGCTTCCGCTTGCAGGCATCGCCGGACGGGGTATGAGTGCGTCCGTGGGACTCACCTACAACAGCCGGACGTGGAACAAGTCGGTCAACGCATCATCGCAGGATCATTTCACGTATGACGTCGAAAAGAGCTGGATCGCTCCCGGTTTCGCATCCGGTTTCGGGTATCTTGAGAGCACGGCGGTGCTCAAGAACGCCTCGACCGATCCGCCGAACAACAGCTGGCACACCGAGATCATGCCCCAGGGGATCACCGACCCGGACGGAACCAGACGATTCCTCGAATGCAAGGAGACCGCAACTATCGGCGGTATCGAGCGCTGCACGGTTTACGGCACGAGCGACGGAAGCTACATCCGGTTCAACGCGCGGTCATGGATCGCGAACCCGAACAATTCGACGACGCCGAACACTTCGACGTATGCGAACGCGGACTTTTCAACGATCTACCCGAGCGGCGTCCGGGTTTGGTACAGCGGCGGTTTCGGAACGGGCGAGAACCGAAAGCACTATCCGATCATCATTCAGGACCGCAACGGCAACCGCATCCGGATAACGTACAAGGCGGACGGCTCGGGCCGGATCGACAAGATCCGCGACACGCTCAACCGCGACATCAAGTTCCATTACGAAAATGACGCGAACGGCAATCCCGACAAACTCGCCGCGATCACGATTCCGGGCATGTCGAACGAGGACTTTCAGACCGTCCGTTTCTACTACGAAACCATGACGCTTCAGAGCGGCGGATTTGTGAGTTCCGCGGAAGTTACCGCGCCGTCCTCGATACGCGTCCTCAAATACGTCTTTTTCCCGGCCACGAAAACCGGTTTCAAATACGAATATCATCCATATTACGGAATGATCCGGAAGATAACGCGGCAGGCGGGCATGAGCGCGAGCACGACCTCGACAACGGTTACGGGAACACTGACGGAGGGAGTCTCCGCCGCGACCACCGAATACGATTTCCCGGCAGGAACCACGGCGCTCGCGGATGTTCCGCTTTATACCAAGCGGACCGATGACTGGAATGGGCGAACATCCGCCGATCCGCAGGAAACTCACTACGCGGTTCAGGAATCCCAAGGCGTGACAACCTCGACGATCACCGTCAAGGACAACGGCTTCGACGTCGTCACTTCGACCGTCTCGAATGCTTCGGGGATGATCTCGGAGACATCGACCGAGAAGATTGGACCGTCGGGTCAAATCAATGTGCTGATGGCAAAGTCCGTCTTTACCTGGACCGGAAGAAATCTGACGAAGCTTGAGAATACGAACGAGGCCGGACTCGTCCGTAAGACAGAGTTTGCGTATGACGACGACTACAACAACCAGACCTCGGTCAAAGAGTATGATTACGGATCGAGCAACCCCACGCTTCTCCGGACGACGGAGATCGAATACGAAACCGGATCGGGCTGGATCGCGAACAAGCTTTTCAGCCTGCCGAAGACGGTGAAAACGATCGTCGGCGGAAATACGGTCTCGAAGACGGTTTACGAATACGATCATGGCGGCAACGATTCGACGCTTACGCTTCGGACCGATATCGATACCAACACGCACGACACGTTCTTCAACCCGTCGCAACCCTCGTGGGACGAGGAAGTCTGTCCGTTGTCGGGCGAAAACGGCTGCGTCATCATCCATCATCCGGGATACGGCGCCGCCAGCGCCTATCGCGGCAACGTCACGAAGGTGACTTCCTTCTCGGACGCCTCGCTGACGACCGACACGAACGCGGTCGTAAACGAGTTCGAATACGATATTGCCGGCAACAACGTCTCGGCGACGGTCAGCTGCTGCAACGTCAAGACGATCGACTACGGATCGTCTTTCAGCCAGACCGGTTACGCCTATCCGGTGAAGGAGACGAAGGGATCGTCGCCGGCACTCGAATCCGAGGCGACGTACAACGTTTACACGGGCCTCGTAACCTCGGTGACCGATGAAAACGATCAGGTCACGACCTACGAATATGAATCCGACACGCTTCGGCCGAAAAAGACGATCTATCCGAACGGCGGGTACGTACAGACCGAATACAGCGACAAGCTGGTGACGAACAACAACGATCTTTTGCCCGGTTTCATAAGGACCACGACGACGCTTGAATCGAACAAGACCGTTCAGACCTACGGTTATTTCAACGGCCGCGGGCTCGGGATCCGGAACGCGAGCCAGTCGTCCGACGGCTGGACGGTTTCGGCGACCGTCTTCGATCATCTCGGACGGCCGGTCAAGAACTACAATCCGTTCGTCGCTTCGACGCCGACTGCCGGTATTCCGTCGGACACTCCGTTTTCGGAAATCACCGAATTCGACGCGCTTGGACGCGCCGTCAAAGTGCGGCTTCAGGACAATGCCGAGATCGTCACCCAATTCAGCACGGGGAGCAGCTCGATTCCGACCGGGTTCAACAAGACCTGGGCGATGGGAACCGACCCTGCCGGAAAGAAGCGCCGCCAGATATTCGACTCCCTGGGGCGGACGGTGCGGGTTGACGAGCCGAACGCCGGCGGCGAACTCGGAGAGCTTGATGCGCCGAACCAGCCGACCTACTACGAATACGACGCGAACGACAATCTTTCGAAAGTCACGCAGTCGGATGGAACGGTGACGCAGGAACGCCTGTTCAAATACGACTCGCTCTCGCGCCTGACTCACGAGCGGCAGGTCGAGGCGGTCCCGACATTGAACGACGCCGGCACGAAGGTCACTTCCGGCGGGCTATGGACAAAGGTCCTCAAATACAACGACGACGGCCTTCTGACCGATGCCTACGATGCCAACGGCGTGCATACCGTGATGGCTTACGACGGGCTGAACCGGCTATCGTCCGTTACATATTCCGGTGAATCCGGCTATCAGACGCCGACCGTCAATTACACCTACGATCAGGCGCGGTCCGGATTCTACAATACCGGCGCGCTGACGAAGGTGACGACGGCCGCCGTTGCCGGAACGCAGGCGACGCCGGCGACCGAAACGCTGTACGACTTCGATCAGATGGGACGCCTCGTCAAGCATGTCCAGACGATCGGCGACCAGAGCTATCAGATCGAATATGCATACAATCTCGGCGGGCAGCTGACCAGCGAGAAATACCCGTCAGGCCGGATCGTGACGACCGGATATGACTCGAAGGGACGGCTTTCGACCGTCTCGGATGCTCAGCGGACTTTTCTCGCATCGGCCGGGTTCGGTGCGAACTCGCTTCCGTCGCAACTGGCTTACGGCAACGGAACGGTCCAGAACTTCGGCTACAACGATCGTTTGCAGATGACTTCGCAGGAACTCAAACGCGGATCGGAAGTTCTCCAGAAATACCAATATGGCTTTGGCGAACTCAATTCATCAAATGTTCTCAAGAACAACGGACGGCTTGAAAGCGTTTCAAGCTGGATCGGAACCGCTCAGCAATGGACGCAGAAGTTCCAGTACGATTCGGTCGGGCGATTGAAGGAAGCCAAGGAAACGAAAGGCGACACATCAACCGTAAGTTACAAACAGATCTTTGACTACGACCGCTTCGGGAACCTGTTCAGAAAATCGGCGTCGAATCCGTCAAGCGGGCAGGAAAATCCGTTGCCCTACACGGCGATCGAAACCGCCGATATCGATCCGGCGAAAAATCGCTTCACATCCCAGACGGGAACGGCGTACAATGACGGTGGACAGGTCGTCACGGACGGCAAGTTCAGGACACTCGGCTACGGGTACGACGCGAACGGGCGGCTGGTCCGCGCGTCGCAGGCGAACCAGCCCGACGCCGTGTCGGTTTACGACGCGCTCGGGAACAGGGTGGCCGAGAAAGTCAATGATGTTTGGCAATTCGTGATCTATGACGCGTTCGGGAAGATCGTCGCCGAATACGGCGGGACAAACCCGCAGGATGCGGGCGGCGTCAAGTACCTGATGCAGGACTGGCAGGGATCGGTCCGGGCCGGCGTCAATGCCGGCGGATACGTGAAATCGAGAACCGATCATCAGGCGTTCGGTGAGGACATCGCTTCCGGAGTCGGCCTGAGAACGACGGCCCAAGGCTACGGCGCCCCGGCGACCAACCGCCAGGGTTACGGCCTGACCGAAAAAGACTCGGCGACCGGACTCAACCACACATGGTTCCGCAAAAACGAAAACCGCGCCGGACGCTGGACATCGCCCGATCCCTACAACGGCTCGGCCTCGGTCGGCAATCCGCAAAGCTGGAACCGGTATTCGTATGTTGAGAATCAGCCGACGAATTATGTTGATCCGAGCGGGCTTCAATGGAGATATTTCGATAGGTCAGCGGGTTTGGGTTGTGTTTTGGGAACCGACGGAAGATTCCACTGCACTGAGTACATTGAACGATATTGGTATTGGTATGAAGAAGGGGTAGGTAATCCTGGAACTCCGGAGGTTGGAAGCTTTGGCGATCCAACTTCATGTGAGAGTAATGTTGATAATTTGATTTCAATTGCGCGTTATAGCAGCGTGACAATGGGAGTACTTGAGGTCGGACGCAGTCTACTCAAAATTGCGTTGGGTTACTCAAGGTTGGACGATGGTGGCAGAAATCTTCCGATTGACGGATTTAAGGATGAACTAGTCAGTTGGGGACAAAGGGGCCATGTTTATCGGCACATTTATGCTCATGCGGGTGCGGTAATCATTGGAGATAATCTGGTTGTCCCGGGTGGGGCGGCGATCGGACGAGTCAAGGCCAACGAAACGGGAGACCAGTTAAGTATGCGCGAGTTGCGGGACGATATTGCACAATTCCAGGATCCGGCTCACCAAGATGAGGCAACCGCGGAAATCAATGGAAGTAACGCTGGGCGAAGGATTGGTGCACTATTGTTGGATGGAATGTCAAAGGGCGAAAAGGCGAATTGGAATGAGATTCGTTCAGAGATTCTCAAGCATATGTGTCAATAGGAGTGCAAAGAATGAAGCGATTTGCGATTTGGCTTGTGTTCTCAGGAATTCTCTTCCCTTCGACGGCGTGTTCACAGAGTGCTGCCGTCGTCGCGACAGTTTCGCCTTCGAACGCTCGAAGCGTGTCGATTCAACGAAGGTTCTCGGAAAGTCGAACTCAAGTTGTTTTAGAAACAACTGATTTGAAAACCGGGAAAAGCAAAGAACTTCGATCACCGATCTATTATGAAGGGGTTTTTGACCCTGGATTTGAGCAGTATTATTCCGATCACAAGTGGTTGGCGGAAAATGTTTTATGGCTTGGGTATGACTTGGGAATCGCTAAACACTCAATTACAATCGAAAATCGCGGATCTTCGACTGTCGATTGCCTTCAGATCCGCACCGAAGATCTCTATTTCGTTTTTGATCTACACGCTAACGAGAGGATTATCGTGCCCCTTACATGGACTGACAACAAGGGTAAAAATGTATCGTTTACCGTAATTGCGGATACCCCTAAAGGCGCTTTTGTGGAAAGCCGGCAGTTTCCCGTTCCGAAAACGAACAGCGCATCATATTTGATTTCGATTGCCGAATCAGAAGGGAAAATCGAGATTTCATCTGACGATGGATTGAACAGGCCGACGGTCTGACGACCTCAATACCAACTAGCGGGCTGTCAAAATAAGAAAGGTCAATGATGTTTGGCAATTCGTGATATATGACACGTTCGGGAAACTCGTCATCGCCATTTCGGATTTTGGATTTTGGATTTTGGATTTGCGGCAATCGCAAATCGGCAATCGCAAATCGCAAATCGAAATGGCGCCCCGGCGACCAACCGCCAAGGGTACGGCCTGACTCGGCGACGGGACTCAACCACACGTGGTTCCGAAAGAACGAAAACCGCGCCGGAAGATAGACGTCGCCAGATCCCTACAACGGCTCGGCCTCGGTCGGCAATCCCCAAAGCTGGAACCGGTATGCTTATGTCGGGAATGAACCGACGAATTTCGTCGATCCGAGCGGGTTGTTCTACTACGTCCGGCCGCTTATGCCGATGACGGCTTCTGAGCTTTGTTGGCGGTTCGGCCTGTGCGGAAATCCTACGCCGACAACCAGCGGCGACTCCGCTGGACCGGCAGAGGTTCCTCCGCCGTTCGAGACTGTCGAAGAGGCAGTGACGCGTTGCGCGAAAAAACTGGGAGTGACAATTGATGCTTTCAGTGCTTCGTCAAAGGGAACGAATGGCTACGCCAGAATTTCAGGAAGCGGAACAATTCGCGGAGTCGGAGTTGGGCTTGCCAACTATTCAATCACCAACGACGTCAATTCGTTCAGTGGGCCGGAACTCGAAGAATTAGGACAAACATCGGCCGACATGGGAATCACGTTTCAAGAAGGCGACTTGGTAGCGACGCTTCGAAGCGGAAGAAAGGTAAATCAAAGGGTGGGACCATCAACCAACTACACTGGAAACAACCTAAGTAACAATCGGGCAATCCTGGCATCACAAGTGCATGAACTCGGGAATTCCATCTATCTTTTACTGGGCGTGAGATTGCTCGGAGTGAGTGGGGATCCCGACGCGGGCGCGTCATTTGAAGACTGCGTATTCGGCGGGAGGATAGGTAAAGATGGAAAACTTCATTCGTAATGTGCGGTTTAGCTTGTTGTGTTTGACATTGGCTGTGTCGTCTTGCTTAGACGGCAATCCGTCAACCGTAACGGAGAACGGCGTTCAACCTGCAGTTTCACCGACTCGCGCCGCGCTCCCTCGCCCAACAATCCCGTTGATTTCTGATCGTGATATTGCCGAGGTCTTTCCTGCCCGGACGGGTTCGCTGTCCGATATCTGGAAAAACGTCAAACTGAAAACTCGAGATCCCGTTAAGGTCGCATTCGCGAACGACGGTCGTGGCTTTCTAATCAACAAGTTCGGAAAGCTCTTCCGAACGGATGACGGCGGTGGCTCGTGGCAAGCCGCGCCGCTTCCGGTATCGGGTTTTCCAGCGGGTGCCGGATTCGCGGGACCCGAGATCGGCTTGTTGGCGCTTAACGTTAGAAGAGTCCCGGGAGCGGGGGGCGAAGCGGTGATTATCAGAACCGGCGACGGAGGTAAGAATTGGGCAAAATCGTACTCGGGCGACGTTACGATTTTCGGAATGCGCGTCGTCGACGATTCGACTGCGTGGGTTTTCGGAGGTCACGCGATTGAGCGGAACAACACGGTCTTCTCGGAGATCGTGCTTCTCAAGACGACTGATTCAGGCATCACCTGGACAGATAGAGCCGCCGGCGCCAACCAGCTAAATGAGGAAACAAGCGGAAACGGTGCTTCGGATCTTCTGGTTTCCGGCGGTCGGCTCGTCTTGTATTCTGGATCTCGGTTCCTTGAATCAGTTGACGATGGTGTTTCTTGGACGGTGATTGATGCGATTGCTACCGGCCACGTCGCGCCTAGCTTCCTCAACGCAAATGACGGTCGTATTTCCTTGGCAGGCGGGAGCCGCAACGGCAGACTCACATACTTCATGATACAGGACGCGCCTGGAAAATGGCATTGGATCGAACGTCGCGGATTCAATGCTACCGAGATCCGCTATGTTTCCGGGAATGAAGTCCTTGCGTGCGGAACGATTCGACTGCGCACCAAGAAGGTCGAGTATGCCTATGACGACGAATCCGCGGGAGCAATACTCTATTCATCCGATTCGGGACTTACATGGACATCAGTCTATCAGGATCCGGAAATCGAGGAGTTTCAAAGCATGGCGGTAACCGACAACGGTCGGATATTCGTCGTCGGCGGGAACGAGGTCGTGTCATCGACGCTCGATGCGATACGGAAATCGGTTGAGAATCGTGCACAATGAGCGGATTGATGGGTGCTTGACATGTTCGAATCACAGAGGATTCAAGGTTGATTGAAAAAAGCTAATTGACCGAATTCAGTTGTGAGAAATACTCCCAAGTTATCCTTGGTACGATAAAGAAGTCATAAACAATTAGTAAATCGCGAGAACTAAAATGCTCATCGGAGTCGAAATCCGATGAGCATTTTGCACAAAGATAACAAAACCGACGAGACCGAGATCAAATTCAAGTTCCTCTCGGATTCCGTTCTGAAAGCCTTCGAGCAAGACGGTCGGAAGTACCAACGGATTTTGGATTTTGGATTGCGGATTTTGGAATGGCCGAACGATGCGGTTCGAGTGTGATCAAGTTTCACACGTTAACGCGCAACTTTAATACTGGATGCGTAAATCGAACGCAATCCAAAATCCGAAATCCAAAATCCAAAATCGGATGGCGGTCGCCGCGACCCATAATGCCGCGCCCGATGATCCGGCGCGGATCGGTCTGCGCGACGCCGGCGAGCGGATCATTGAGCTCGCCAAATCGATCGGAATCGTGCCGGAGGATTCCGCGGCCGCCGCAGGAGCGCCGCAGATACCCGAGGCCGATCAAACGGAAGAGCTGCGCAAACGGGCGGCAGACGCGGAAACACGCGTCGCCGAACTCGAGACGCGGCTCGAAGAAGCAAACGGAGATCTCGAAATCGCGAAAGCCGGGCTGAAGGCCGCGAACGGCGTCGTCGAGCATATGCTCGGACGTCCGCTTGCCGCCGAAGGAGCTCCTGCGACCTCGTAGAGCGGAGAGTCCAATC
This sequence comes from Pyrinomonadaceae bacterium, assembly GCA_044229875.1. Taxonomy (GTDB): domain Bacteria; phylum Acidobacteriota; class Blastocatellia; order Pyrinomonadales; family Pyrinomonadaceae; genus JAFDVJ01. The sequence goes on from JBGASE010000070.1 coordinate 13,218, forward strand.
CAACAATCTAGGAGCAAACAAAGGAGCAACATAATGAACGAAGATCTGAAGAAGGAGCTGGAGCGTCTGAACTCCGGCATCGAAGTGCTCGGCAAAGCCGCGCAGGTAAAGGCGGCACAGGGCGCGCCGCTCCCGGGAACCGGGGACGACGGACTTGAGTCGAAGGGGTTGACGGCCAAAAAGATCGACGAGGATTTCGTCGATCCGCTACGGCATTCCTTCGAACGGTTGGCGAAAGCCGCGCCGTCGCAGTTCGGGCACCTCGGATCGCGGACGGTTCTCGACGATCCGTACCGCGTCATCCGCGCGAAGAACGCGGACGGAAGCTACGTCATGAAGACGGAGGAGCTGAACCAGTTGATCAAGGGCGTTCTGGCGATGAACGCCGACGATCCGATCGCTCACGGCGCGACCCCGGTCGAGGAGTGGAAGCAGAAATCGGGCAACTCGCCCGACACGGTGAACTCGGCGTTCGATCAGGCGTTTGAACGCAAGTCGTTCGGCGATATGGGCGCGATCGTCCGCAAGGCCGTCGATTCGTCGACCGGCGGCGCCTTGATCCGGACCGATATCGAGCCGCTTTTGCGCGAGGCATTCGTCCGCGTCTTCCCGGCGTTCGACCTGTTCCCGAAGATTCCGGCAAACGGAATCAAGCATACCTGGACGCAGGTCACGTCTCCCGGATCGGCGACGCTGATCAGCGAACTCGGTGACTTTTCGGCGTCGGGATCGAATCAGACATACGGGCAGGTTCAGTCGACGAACATCGCGGTTGCCGCCGCGCAGCGCGAGATCGGGCTCAAGGCGATGATGGCCAGCCGCCAGTCGGGAATGAACTTTTTCGGCTCGAACGGCCAGCCGGAAGTGACTGGCGCGCTCACGGCGATCGCGAACGTGATTCAGGGCCAGATCTTCCAGGGAAATGAATCCGTCGCCGCCAAAACGCTCGATGATGAGGACGGACTGACGAACGCGCTCGGCTTCGACGGTCTTCGGCAGCAGCTGAAGGGCGCCGGCTATTCGATCAACAAGAGTTCCGACACGTTCATGACGGCGCTTCGCCGCGCGGTCGGACAGATCTACGACGCCGGCGCGAACCTGAACGAGATCGCGATCTTCTGTTCGGTCGGCGCGAACAACGCGATGGATGCCGAACTCGAGACTGCGTATTCGTTCCTCAAGGGGTGTTCCCGCAATGACGCAAAGGCGCAAAGCAATTGGTATCTTTTGAATACTCCTGCCGAATATGCAATTCTTCTTATCCCCGTATCCGGATCGGTCAGAGATTGGTTGATTCACAGGAGACAAAGGGCCTGAAATTCGCCCAAATCACTACATCGACGTCAGGCCGATCTCAGTTCGAGAACGGTGATCTCGGGCGGACATTGATAGCGAAGCGGGACGACGACCGTTCCGATTCCGCGCGTGATGTAGATCTGCGTTTCCTTCCGGCGATGGAGACCCGCGGTCAGCCTTCTTTTCGGCAAGATCCGCTTGTCGTCATCGCGGAGTTTGACTTGGCCGCCGTGCGTGTGACCGCTGAGGACGAGATCGACGCCGAACCGCGCCGCCTGGCGGACAAGGATCGGATTATGCGCAAGAAGCAACTTCATTTCGTCCGGAAACGATCCGTGAAGAGCGGCCTTGAGATCGGTCTTTCCAACCATGTAGTCATCGACGCCGCAAAGCCAGAACGACGCGTCGCGCGCCGTGAACCGGAGCCCTTCGTTGATCAGAACGCCGATCCCGGCGGCGCGAAAATCTGATGTGACCTGCCCGGCATCAGTCCAATGATCGTGATTTCCGAGACACGCGAATACGCCTCCGGCGGCACGCAGTTTCGACAGCGTCCGCGCGACCGGCGCGATGAACTCGCGGTGATGCGAAACATAATCGCCGGTCAGCAGAACAAGATCCGGATTCAGCCGATTGGTTACTTTTACTGCCCTTTCGATGTGATCCAGCGAAGTGAACGGGCTGTGATGCAGATCCGAAAGATGAACGATCCGGAATCCGTCGAGCCGTTTCGGTAGTTTTTTGAGTACGATGTCGAGCCGCTCGATCGAAAGACTGTTGGCCTCTGCAAGCGCCGATTTCGCCGCATACGCAATGTTTCCGGCAAGCTCACGAAGCGGACGCTCAGCTGCCATCGCCGCCGAAAGCCGTTGCGACAATCTTACCCGTTTGGATGCGAACCGAGATTTGATCATTCGAATTTTCCGAGGGGTTTGGCGTTCAAAAAGGGTCATCGCGATTATAGACCCCGGCAAATTCGAAAGTCCAGCAATTTGTGTCTGAGTCAGGCGGCGAAGATGTTCGCCTGGGTTCTGAGCCGTTCTTCGAGCGACGCGCAAACTACCTCGCACATCGTGAAGATCGTCGGATCGGCGATCGAGTAAAGCACCGTATTTCCCTTCTGCTGACGGGTGACGAGTCCGCCGGATTGCAGCATTTTGAGGTGCTTTGAAACGTTCGGCTGGCTGGTTGAACAGAGTTCGGTCAGTTCGCCGACGCTCTTCTCACCATTCTGAAGAAGCTGCAGCAATTTCAGGCGCAACGGCTCAGACATGATCTTGAACCGATTCGCGACCAGATCCAAAGCTTCATTCGATAATAGCTTATCACTCATAAGCATAAGAATATGCCGAAGAAGTTATATATGTCCAGTGCCGGTTCGAATTTGACCGCGGAGAACCGGAATGAGCGGCCCAACTCCGACCGCCGGCAAACGGTGGATCCAAGTTCCGCTTGCCCGAATCTTGTTGTAAACTTTAGACTTTGATCGGATTAACCGAATCGCGTTACGGAAGATCGATGACAGGCGTTGCGACAATCCCAAATCTATTGACTTTTCTGCGGATGGCACTGATCCCGGTGTTCGCGAGCCTGCTTTTTTACGGCTACAGCGGCTGGGCGCTGATCGTATTCGTGATCGCCGGAGTT
>JBGASE010000071.1:0-31693 GCA_044229875.1 Pyrinomonadaceae bacterium
AAAAACGATAGAATCAGCCCATGAAATTGATTCTTTCAACTATGCTTGCAATGGTTCTGATGCTGACTGCAGGAATGGTTTCGACATCTGCACAAAATGCCGAACCGCTAAGAATTTCGTTCGCGAAAGGAAAGTCTTCCGCGACCAAAACCGGCACGCTTTCAGACGGTGAGGAAATGGACTTTGTGTTCGGTGCTCGGGCGGGTCAAACCGTTTCGCTCAGTGTGACCTCGGCCCCGAAAGGCCGCTATCACGATTTTACGTTGATGGGTGACGGTTTTGAGTTTCAGACCGAGCTTGATTCTTACTTCGATTATTCGTTCACCGCTCCGGAAACCGGCGATTATCTGGTCACCGTCAGAAAACGTGCGGCCGAAGGTGTAACGACCGCCAAGTTCTACCTTGTCTTGTCGATCCGGTGACGCCTGACGGAAGATGCGCAGATGAATAAGAAACGCTGTTCCGACATCGGCATCAATCTCGAAACGAATTTGATCTTTGCATTGTCGAGCTCGCGTGAAATCGCCGGTCCGCCGAAGAGCCGCAACGACCGACCCGTTGCCCAACGGATGAGGCGCGGCAGTTTCTCGGTGAATTTGTCGAGCGCGCGGCACGTCACGAAGTCGATTCCGTCGGGCACGGTTTCCTCGAATTGGCGGTTGACGACCCGCACGCGGTCAGTCAGCCCGAGCAAGTCGATTGCTTCAGTGAGATAATTCGTCTTCTTGATCTTTGACTCGATCAGAACCGCATGAAGATCTGATCGAACCAGCAAACACGGAATTGACGGAAAACCAGCGCCGGGTCCGATATCGGCAAAGTTCGATCCGTTTGGCAGGAATTCAAGCAGTGTCAGCGATTCAAGAACGTGCCGCGTGACGAACTCCTCAGTTGAACACGGCGCCACCAGATGCAGCAGCGGATTGTGAAGTTCAACCAGATTGTAAAAGGCTTCGAGGCGATCGATCGCCGCTTCATCCAATTGAACCCCGTAGGCCCCGGAATGCGCCGAAATTGTTTCCTTAAACCGCATGTCTGAAAAGTTTAGAGTCAATGCCCCAAGGTTTGCAAAAACGAATGTTCGATACGTTCAATGATCTGGGATCGTAGATCAGCCGGAGGAATCCCTAATATAATATGAAGACACTTATTTACAAGCTTGTTGCACTCACTATTGCGCTCGGGGCGTATGCAGCGGTCATATCGGCACAGACGGCCGGTGAAAAAGCGACGACAAAGGCGAAACCGAACGCCGTTTACAAAGAAAGCAGCATTGAACCCGATGTTGTCGAAAAAGGAGAAACCGGTGTTCGCGTCAAGGTTTCATTTACGGCGTATCAGATGAAGGGAGTTCCTGGTCAGGTCGGCGTTCGGGTTTACAACGACGAAGAAGCGCTGATGGACAAAGACAAACTCGATGCCAACGCCGATGGCGAGGTTTATGTTTCGCGCAGCATAAAGCCCGGTTTCGATGCCGCCGAATTCAACAACTTTGCGGTCTTCGTACCCTACTCAGCATTCGATCTCGACGACGGAAGTTATTCGCTGCGGCTCGATATTGACCTCAATCACGCCGACGGCACGCTCATCGCGCACCTTGCGTGGGAAGATCTTGAGTACACTCAGGGCGGACAGTCAGCCGAAATCGAAGACCCGGGAACGAAAGTCAATTCAGTGACGATCGATTACAACGTAACGCGCAACAACAAACGCGGCATGTTGGTGCATGTGAATTTCGAGGTCGCCGGAATGAAGGGCGTCGACGCGCTGCTCGCGATCCGCATCAGGAAGTCCGATGAATCGTACCTCGAAAGCGCGAACGCCGGATTCTCAAACAGCGAAGGCGAGTTTGAAGTTACATACGCGATCAAGCCGGGATATGACGAGGCGGTTTATGAGGATGCGAACCTCTTCATTCCTTACAACGAAATGATAATCAGCCGTGGCACTTGGGATCTTGACCTCGACATCGATCTCCGTTACGAAAACGGCGATCTTATCCGCCACCTTGCGTTTCACGAGTTTCAGTTCAAACGGCCGTAGGAGTCAGATGTCAGACGGCAGATGTCAGACGGCAGATGTCAGACTTTCCAGATTCCAGTGATTCCAGATTCCAGGGATTCCATGCACTTCGTGACCTGGAATATTCGAGCGGAAATATCCGCAATTCGAGGTAGGAATCTGGAAAGTCCGAAAATCCCGAACCCGCGTTGGGGCCTGGAATCTCTAGAATCTCTGGAATTCGTCGTTGGAATCTGGAATCTATGGAATTTGAATTCTGACGTCTGACGTCTGGAATCTGAAGTCTGAAGTTTTTTGGTGCGGACGAATGGAATCGAACCATCACGAGCTTAAGCTCACAGGCTTCTGAGACCTGCGCGTCTACCAGTTCCGCCACGTCCGCGTGAAAGGTAAAAGCCAATATACAATTTCAGTCATGAAAGTTCAAACCGTCTTTTGTTATCATTTAGGCGATGAAGAGCTCTCTTGCCGATCGCGTCGCAGATGTCGAAAACGCGCTTGCCGAAGCCGCTGAAAGTGCCGGCCGCAGCGTCGATTCGGTGAAACTCGTCGCCGTCAGCAAAACGCATCCGGCAACTGCGATCAGTGCCGCCGCCGGTCTTGGATTGAAGATCTTCGGCGAGAACAAGGTGCAGGAAGCCGAAATCAAGATCAATGAACTCGGGCGCGGATTTGCCGAGTGGCATCTCATCGGCCATCTTCAGTCAAACAAGGCGCGGAAGGCGGTCGCGCTGTTCGACATCATACATTCGCTCGACTCGCGCGAACTCGCAGAGAGGCTTGATCGTATCTGTGAAGAAACCGGTCGCGACTTGCTCGGAGTCCTGATCCAGGTCGATCTCGGCGGGGAATCGACAAAGAACGGCGCGCCTGTTGCGGCGTTGCCCGAAATTGTCGAAGCCGTCCGCGGAAGCCGTCATCTCAAACTTCTCGGTTTGATGACGCTGCCGCCGTATTTTGACGATCCGGAACGGGTTCGCCCTTTTTTCAGGAGGCTCAGGGAGTTGCGGGACGAATTCGTTCCGGACGGTGAACTCTCGATGGGAATGAGCCATGATTTCGAAGTCGCGATCGCCGAAGGCGCGACATTCGTGCGGATCGGAACGGCGATCTTCGGCGATCGCGATTACAAATGAAATTATGCTGACAACGTTGGTTTATCCGTGGATCAGTCTGGTCGTGACGATCGCGTTTCTGGTTTTCCTGACGGCGCTGATCTTGCGGCTGATCTTCAATTTCACCGATTTCAACCCGTTCGGGAAGATCGGGCGATTTTCTTATCATCTTAAGAAGCGGACCGACCGCTTCGTTTATCCGGCGGCGCGGTTTCTGGCGACGTTTCGGATCGACACCCGCTACGCCCCGTTGCTGACGGCGTTGATTTCCGGTGCCGCCGCCTATTTTGCACTCAGCATCATCAACAACACGATGTTCGTCATCGACGGTCTCTCGATCGGGATCGCCACCGGCAACGTCAAATTCTTCATCGGGTTCGTTCTCTACGGCCTTCTCAGCCTGTTGGTGCTTTTCATTTTCATCCGGTTTTTGTCGTCGTGGTTCGTCTTCACGCGCAACACGTTTCTCGGATTCGTCCAGCGTGTTACCGATCCGATCATCCGTCCGGTTCAGCGGCTGATTCCGCCGATCGGGATGATCGACATCTCGGCGATGATCGTTCTCATCCTGATCGGATTTCTGCAGACGATCGTCCTCCGCGCGTTCGTCTATCAATGATCGAGATTAGCGAGAAGGACGGCGCCTTGTTTTTTCGCGTGAAGGCGGTTCCGCGTGCGTCAAAGTCGGCGCTCGCCGGTGAGTTCGACGGTGCCGTCAAGGTTCGGATCGCGTCGCCGCCGGTCGACGGCGCGGCGAACGATGAACTTGTCCGATTTTTGGCGAAAACGCTCGGGATTCCGAAGTCGAATGTCGCGATTGTCGGAGGCGCGTCGTCGAAGTCAAAATTGATCAGAGTCGAGGGTATCGGTCACGACGAGGTCGCAGACGCTTTTGGGAAATCGCCTGTTTGATTGACCCGAAAACGGCGTGATATAGTCTTGTTTCTTACTTAAATCATCCAGATAGAAGGGATTTGCATACATGTCCGGACACTCCAAGTGGCACACAATCAAGCATAAGAAAGGCGCGCTCGACGCAAAGCGCGGAAAAATATTCACCAAACTCATCAAAGAGATCACCGTCGCGGCACGGACCGGCGGCAGCGGTGATCCGGATGTCAACGCGCGGCTTCGGAAGGCCGTTTCCGACGCGAAGGGCCAGAACATGCCGAACGACACGATCGATCGCGCGATCAAGCGCGGAACCGGTGAACTTGACGGCGTCAATTACGACGAGATCACCTATGAAGGTTACGGGATCGGCGGCGTTGCGATGCTGGTCGAGACGATGACCGACAATCGCAATCGCACCGTCGCGGAAATCCGGCATTTGTTTTCAAAGAATGGCGGAAATCTTGGTGAAGCCGGGTCGGTCGCATGGATGTTCGATAAAAAGGGGCTGATCATCGTCGACAAGGGCGCCAAATCGGAAGACGAACTCTTCGAACTCGCGATCGAGGCCGGCGCTGACGATCTTCAGGAAGAGGGCGATGTTTTTGAGATCTACACCGCACCGGAGAACTTTCACAGTGTCGATCAGGCGCTTCGGGAAGCCGGTATCGAGCCGCAGGTCTCAGAGCTTTCAATGATTCCGCAGAACTACATCAAACTTGAAGGCAATGACGCCAAACAGATGCTGAAGTTGTACGACGCTATCGACGACAACGACGACGTGCAGAAGATCTACGCGAACTTTGACATCGACGAAAGCGAGATGGAATAAGTCGAATTGGGATTTGGGATTTCTGATTTCGGATTTGGGGTTTGAATTACAATCGCTCCTGTGTCCGAACAAAACCGGAATCCAGGATCGACAATCCGAAATCCAAAATCCGAAATCCGAAATCGAAAATGCGTGTCCTTGGCATTGATCCCGGCAGCGAAACCCTTGGTTGGGGCGTACTTGAAGGCGAGAACCTGAAATATCGGCTCGTCGAATTCGGGACCGTCAAGTCATCGCCGAAGGATGCGTTCTCGAAACGGTTGCTGAAGATCGGCGATGGCGTCGCTGACGTCATCGAACGGTTCGTCCCGGACGTTCTGGCGATCGAGGAAGCGTTCTTCGCGACCAATGTTAAGGTGGCGCTCAAACTCGGTCAGGTTCGGGGCGCGGTACTTTATCTCAGCGAAAAGCGGAATCTCGAAGTCGCCGAGTACAGTCCGCGGCTGATCAAACAAACCGTCGTCGGCTACGGCAACGCCGAAAAACATCAGATTCAGGAAATGGTCCGGCTTCTCCTCAAAATGAAGTCCGTACCTCAACCGCACGACGCGGCCGACGCTCTGGCGATCGCGATTTGCCATTTTCATCATTCGGGCGTCGCCGCCAAACTCAAACTCGGGCGATAACGTCCGCAAGACACTCAAAACCACACACAAGGAGAATTCTCATGCGAAGACCTCTTTTTCTTCTCGCATTCCTATTGACACTCGTGCTTCCGGGATTTGCCCAACGATCGGTGAAGCCGACGCGAACAGTTTCGAAACTGTACCGCGGAGTCGTAATCGACGGCTCGCTCGCACTCGCACGAACGTTGCCCGGCTATTCGTCGCCGATCGTTCGCCGGCTGCGCCGCGGCCGCGAAGTACAGATCAACGCAACGCGGATCACGGACGGCGTCCTTTTCGTTCGTGTCCTGATCACGAAGCGGCTTTCGGGCTGGATTCAACGCGAGGCGCTGGCGATACGCGGTTCAGCAGATGACGAACGGCGGCTATTGCTGCTGACGGCGTCGCTTAACGGATTCGATCAGATCGAATCCGCGAAGTTGTTTTTGACGGAGTTTCCGGCGTCACCGGCACGGCCTCAAATGCTGCTGCTTCTCGGAGATGCGGTTGAAGAGGCGGCGTCGGCCGTCTCGCGGTCGGCGCGGCGAAAAATGAACAAGGCGGCGGCAGATGCCGTAGGCGGTTCAATGATCGGGTATCTTTTGAATTTCAGCGGGCTTGACCGATATCGGCGGCTTGGTCTGACGTTTGCCGCCAATCCGCGAACGATGCGGATCCATTACACAGGCGATGCCTGGCGCGAGATCGTTTCGAGGTATCCGGCGACGCCGGAAGCACGATCGGCCCGGCAGCGCCTGTCTGAACTCGAGATCGAACTCAACCGGCAAGCTGATTGATGCATGTTCGGGCGCGGCATCTTAAATCAAAGCAGTTCGCCGGCGACGATCGCGGCGACGCGGGCGTTGTTTGCAAGCAGCGCGATGTTCGCGTCAAGCGTCCGTCCGCCACTTTGTTCGGACATCCGTCCAAGAAGAAACGGAGTGATCTCTTTTCCGCGAATTCCGCGTTCGTCGGCAAGTTTCAGGGCGTCGGCGAGGATCGACTCAAGTTCCTCGCGGGCGATCTCAACCGATTCGGGGACAGGAACCGTGAGCAGGATCGCGCCATCGGTTCCGAGTTCATCGCGGGACCGGATGACGGCCGCGGCTGCCGCCGCATCGTCGACCCGAGCGTCGACCTCGAGCCCGCTCGATCGGCTGTAAAACGCCGGCAGTTCGTCGCACTTCCAGCCCAGAACGGTGACGCCATGAGTCTCAAGCCACTCGCGCGTCGCCGGAAGGTCGAGAACTATTTTGGCGCCGGAACTGACGACCGTGATCGGCGTCCGCGCAAGTTCGGGGAGATCGGCTGAAACGTCGGCCGAATAGCCGCGATGAACGCCGCCGATCCCGCCGGTTGAAAAAACCCGGATTCCGGCCCGGTGAGCGATGAATGCGGTCGTCGCGACCGTTGTCGCGCAAGTCAGACGCATTCCGGCGGCGATTGGCAGATCGCGGCGCGAGATCTTCCGCACGCCGTTGGAAGTTGCGAGATGCTCGATCTGCGCCGAACTGAGCCCGACGCAGAACTCGCCCTCGAAGACAGCAATCGTCGCCGGCACCGCGCCGTTGTCGCGGATCGTCGATTCAAGCAGCTTCGCCGTCTCCAGATTTTGCGGATACGGAAGTCCGTGAGCGATTACAGTCGATTCAAGCGCGACCACCGGGATGCCCATACCCAGGGCGTTCTCAACTTCCTGGCTGATTCTGAGATTCATATTGATGACAAAAAGCTCCGATCCGCAGGGCCGACCGAAGCTCTGGAGTGATTTCTGAAATTGTCTATTTGATCAGCTTTCCGATCCGGCTCAGGCGCGGATGTGTCAGGCAACCGAAAAGACCGCCGGCGCTCGCTTTTCGATCACAAGACCAGTAAACGAACATCGCACGTCCGATCACCAGATCTCGATGAACAAATCCCCAATAACGGCTGTCGGCGCTGTTGTTGCGATTGTCGCCCATGACGAAATATGAATCGTCAGGGATCTTCATCTGTTTTCCGGCAACGCCGAAGTTCATCCCGCGTTCGACCATCGTATTTCCGCGGGATGCCTGATTCATTGCCGCCGAAGAATACATTACCGACCACTTCGCATCCGGAGAACTGTCGAGAACCTGTGACGGCACCTCGGTAATTTCCTGGACATTGTCCGCAACCAGGCGATTCTCGGGCAGAAGCTGACCGTTGATAAAGACCTGATTGCCCTTGAACTCGATCGTTTCGCCCGGCATTCCGATGACGCGTTTGACGTAGTTAACCTGAAACGGTACGGCATTCAGTTCGCGGTCGCTTTCAGGATCGAATTTGTTTCCCGGATATTTGAAGACGATGATGTCGCCGCGTTCGATTTCTTTTTGCGGAAGAAGCGGCACGGGTTTGCCACCGGGCGCAAAAACGAATTTATTGACGAGCAGATAATCGCCGATAAGAATCGTGTTCTGCATCGAGCCGGTCGGAACCGTGACCGCCTGGATGACGAAGGTCATCCCGAACAGCGCCATGATCACGGTCACGATAAATGACTCAATATACTCACGGAATGTCGATTTCGGCGGCGCAACTTTTTTCGAAACCGGCCCGTCTTTTGTTTCTTCGCTCATAAACTTGAAAGAGTACTAAGAATAAATCAATTCAGGACTTTTGTCCTCCGGCAGCCGCGGCGATTTCTTCAAGCGCCGCGGCTGCCGCGTGCATTTCAGCTTGCTTGATCGTGCTTCCTGTCGCCGTCGCGGCCCCGGTCTCCCAGGTCACCTCGACGTGAAACGTGCGCTCATGCGGCGGTCCTTCGGTACTGACGAGTTTATACGTCGGCGCCGGATGTTTGTTCGACTGAAGCGTCTCCTGAAGCAGGGTTTTGTAGTCAAGCGCGGTCTGCGGCGTCGCACGCCGGATCTCATCGATGAAAACGCGTTCGACGAAATTTCTCGCCGCGATGTATCCGGCATCAAAAAAGATCGACGCAATCACCGCTTCGAATGTGTCCGCAAGAAGCGCCAGTTTGCGCCGTCCGCCGGTTTTTTCCTCGCCGCGGCCGACGCGCATATAAGATCCGAGTTCGATCTGAACCGCAAGCCGGCCGAGTGTTTCGGTGCTCACCAGCTGATGTTTCATGAGCGTCAGGTCGCCTTCACTCGCTTTCGGATGCTTGAGATACAGCGCCTCTGAGATCGCGAGACCGAGCACCGCGTCACCGACAAATTCGAAAGACTCATTCTGTAGCGCGCGAACCTCGGCGTCGGATCCGTCCGGCAAGCTTTCATGCGCCCATGAGCGGTGCGTCAGGGCTCGTTCAAGAAGTTCGAGGCGACCGAACCGGTGACCGAGGGCGTGTTCGAGCTTGGCGAGTTTCTTTGGCATCTGCAAATGGCGAAAGCCGGATGCTTTCGTTGTAGCGCATCCGGCTTCGTATTTCAAGACCTAACTTGTTTGTGGATTATCGGGTTGCCTTTTTCTTAACGACCGGCTTTTTGACGGTTGTCGAAGCGGCCGGTTTGACGGTCGAGCTTGTCGGCTTCGTCGGTGTCGTCGCCGGTTTCTGAGTCGTCGGTTTGGTCGGCGTGGTTGCCGGTTTCTGCGTCGTCGTCGGGGTAACGGTTGTCGGAGTCGTCGAGGCCGTTTCTTCGATGATCGCGGGCGTTACGGCCGATGACGGATCCGGCATCGGTTTCGCAAGCAGATCGGCTACGAATTTGTCCTGACCCTCAACCTTGCCGTTAAAGCGGAATTTGTAGTATTCAGTGACCGATTCTCCGAGCGAAGCTTTGATCTTCGCATCCGCGACCATGCGCTGGGCCCGTCCGTAAGCATCGACCGCCCGTTCCGCCCAACCGCGTGCGAGTGCCAATTTGGCTTTGGTCTCATCGTTTTCGACCTTGCCGTTGGCTTCGAAGATCTTCGTGTAATCGGTGTAATGCGCGTTCGCTTTCTCGGCGTACCAAAGTGCGATCGAGCGATATACGGTCCAATCACTTTTCTTCGGAGCATACTTCGTCGCGTCGTACATGAAGCTGATCGCTTCGTCCTGCCGCGACATTTTCATAAGCAGGAATCCGACCGTGTAATTCATCCACGACAGTGACTCTTCTTTACCCTTGAACGGGTCGAAGGTTCCCCACATGTCTTTCGGGTCCGAAGTTGCCGACAGCTTCGAAACCAAACCCGAGTTGATCTTCTGGATCGCGAGCTTGCCGTACTGAACGGTCTCGGCATTGAATTTATCGTTTTTCGCGATCGCGAGTTCGAGGCCCGCACCGACCATCGAAAGCATGATGTCGAGCTGAAGGCCCGGATCGGTTTTCGGATCCGACGCAATCTCTTTGCTGAGACGGAAAAATTCATCCCAGTTCTTGCCCTTGTACGCAGTATCGTAGCTGGTGTTGCGGGTCGAAATCCGAATGCACTCAACATCCTCGGCCTTCATTGTCACGGCCCGGTCGGCAATTCTTTTGATTAAAGCCGCATTATCGGTGTCGGCCGCGAATTTAACGCCGATAAATTCACCGACTTCGATGGCCTGGGCGCGTTCACCGCACGGTTTTTTGATTTCTGCTCGGAAAATCGCAACGCACGCTGCGAGATCCGGGCATTTATCTTCCTGCGCGCTCGCCGAAATCACGCCGGCTGCGGCAACAAACATTGTAACTGTAAAAACTCTGAATAAAGTTTTCATTGAATCAATCCTCCAAAACAAGTTAAATCCCCGCCTTCTGCGATGCTCTCGGAACCCGTCTCGTCAACCGTTCCGAATCGCGATGTGATAGATGTGTCACGACTAAAGAAAGGTTGCAAAAATTGTATCGGTCCGGGTCTGGCAATCGAGAAATATTTGTTCAGCTACCCACGGGTTGCGGAAAACTAAATAATCCCGCAATTTTCGCCTTTGTGTCAAGCCGCTTGCGGGTCATGCCGACGACAAAAAAACGCCCGAATCGACGGGCGTTTCACGTTTTTTGGTTCTGACTCCGACGGGATTCAGTTTTTGTTGACCACTCGCGGACGCGTCAGTTCGTCTGACTTCGGTTTGATGACGATCGTCGGGAAAAGCGGCTCGGCATTCTTTGTCGACGGCTTTCGCGGATCGACCGGATCGGAACCGCCCTTTTTGCCGACGCGGATCGTTCCGGGTTCATCGTCGGAATCTTCGGTGCGCGCGTTGTCAAGCTTGATCGAAGTCCGGGCATCGACCTTCGTTTGCGGCTTGAGCTCGGAAGGCAGCTTCGCCATCGGCGTCGTCTGACCCTTTTGATAGAGCCGGCCGCGAAGCGAGTTGTAAATTTTCCCGGCGACGGCGGCGGCGTATTTTCCTCGTTCAGCCGGGCCGCGCGTGATGACGACGACCGCAAGTTTCGGGTTCTGAACCGGCGCCACCGAAGCAAACAGTCCGAGCCAGGTGCCCTGGCCGATGCATGATCCGGTCTTTCCGGCAATTCCGAGTGATGAATCAACGCCGTTTCGCGCCGTGCCGTAGGTTGCGGCACCGATCATTCCCGGCAGAACGTGATCGAGAATCGATTTCGGTAATTCGATCTGTCGTTTGTAGAGACCGCGAAATGCGGTTTTCTGATAACCGGGACGGGGAATTTGCGGGACGACGACGCGTCCGCCGTTGGAAAGTGCCGAAACCATCACCGCGAGCTGGAGAGGAGTGACGCCGAAATCGTCGCCATGCGAATAAATACGAGCATTGTTGTTTCCGAACGGCAGCCGACCGCCGGTTTCGCCGTCGACATTGATTCCGGTCGGCGCTCCGAGTCCGAGAATCCGGGCGTAATCGATCATCTTTCCACTGCCAAGATTGACCCCGACGCGTTGAAAGTAGGCGTTATTCGAGTAGGCGAGCGCATCGTCGAGACCGATTCCGAGATTGCCACGGCTGAAGCTCCCGTCTGAGTTGATCAAATTTTCATTCAGTCCGGCGATCGACGTCACGAGTTTTATCACCGAACATGGCTTGAAGCTTTGCCGGACGGCCCAGTCCTGATTGATTATCGTCAGTACACGACCCGTTTGCGGCTCGAGCACAACGACCGTTCCGGCCCGGTCGCCGAGCGCCGCGATCGCCGCCCGGCGAACTTCTGGATCTTCGCCGTCGACCGAGTCGGTCGAAATATTGCTGACTGTTTCATTCCACAGTTCGCGAACGAACGCTTCGCGACGGGCCTGAGCCTCGCGTGCCGCCCGCTCACGTTTGAGCTGGGCTTCGGCGTTGGCGCGGCGTCGTGATTCCTCGGCGCGTTTGGCGGCAGCGGCCTTTTCGGCCTCGGCGCGTGAATTCTTGTTTGACACGGTCTTCTTGACGAGCGGCGTCGGTTTCGGCTGCGGTTTATTTTTCTGCGCGTGGGTGCCGAGAGCGGAAAGTGAGATCAGAAAAAGCCCGGCCAGGAACTTCAAATACAACTTACGGGGGCCAAAGTACATCGGTTAAACCTCGGTTCGGATTTTCGGGAAAGTTGTTAAAAAGGAGAGCCGAAACAGTTGATGAAACGACGGGCTTTCGCGTTGCAAGCGAATTTGCGCGAAAGTCATTAAAAATATAACATTCAAAGCCGGATCAGGGCAACGTTTTTTATCTCGCAGATGAACTGGTGGCAAACGCTAAGTGACTGAATGCAATGAACTTTCTTGAAACATTTCGTGGCCGCCTGCTGATCATCCTCGCGCTTTTGCTGATCGCGACTCTGGGGTTTCAATATTTTCTGAATCTTCGCACCCAACAGGAGAATAATCTCTTGCGTGAGCAACAGGAGCAGGCATTGGTTGCCGGATTCGCGCTCGCTTTCTCGAGCCTGACCTCGAACCAATACCTCGAAGTTCTGGTTCAGAGGCCTGACCAACCGTTTTACGATGCGAACACGAAAGAGAGAATCAAGGAAATTCTGATCATCAACAATAAGTGGAAAATAATCGACAGCCTTAATCCTGAGTACGCACCGACGGTCGATGACGACAATAACGCGATCTACGTCAATCTGGCGGACATCAAAACGTTGCCGCCGCTGATGGAGGCAAACCGGCTCGGCGCGGACGCCGCCAACTTTCCGAACGCCATCGTATCCGATCCCAATTCCGTGGACGGGGAAGCTCATGTCTTGCCGATCGACACTTCGTTTGACGGCCGCTGGTATGCGATGGTCGTGCTCCGAACCGACAAAAGCGAAGTCGCGGCGCGCGCTGCGAGACCGTTGATGTACACGCTGCTTGTGTTGCTCGGCTCATCGGTCATTACACTGTTTCTGGTCTGGCGTTTCACCCGGCCGATCTCTGAGCTTTCGAACGCCGCGCATGAGGTTGCGGCCGGGAATCTGGCGGTTCGGATCAAAGAAAACGTGCGACGCGATGAGCTCGGCGAACTTGCCGTCCAGTTCAACGAGATGACGGCCGA
Source organism: Pyrinomonadaceae bacterium (assembly GCA_044229875.1). Taxonomy (GTDB): domain Bacteria; phylum Acidobacteriota; class Blastocatellia; order Pyrinomonadales; family Pyrinomonadaceae; genus JAFDVJ01. The sequence goes on from JBGASE010000071.1 coordinate 12,847, forward strand.
GCTTGAAAAGAAACAGGAGCTTGAAGCGAAACTCAAAGAAGCCGAAAAATCGGCAGTCGTCGGCCGGCTCGGGTCGGCGATCGCGCATGAGATCCGTAACCCGCTCAATTACATCAACTTAACGCTTGATCATCTGCGATCCAAGTTCCGCCCGGAAGATGCCGAAAAAGACGCGACGTTCGACAAGCTGACGGCTCAGCTGAAATCCGAAGTTGCCCGGATCAACCAGCAGATCAGCGATTTTCTGAGTTATTCGAGGCCGCCGACGCCGACGATCGTTTCGACGGATATCCGCAAAGCGATCGAAGACTCTCTCCGGATCGTTGAAGTTCAGGCGGAGGACCGCGGCGTCAAGATCGGTATCGTCGAACATGAAAACGTCGGTCCGGTCGCTGCCGACCCGGACTATCTGCGGTCGTTGTTCAACAATTTACTTATCAACGCCGTGCAGTCGATCGATACCGGCTCGGGTAATCTCAACGTCCGGATTTCGCCGGATGGAGATTACGTCAAGATCGAAATCTCCGACACCGGAAAGGGAATTCCGCCGGAAAACCTCGGGAAGATCTTTGAACCTTATTTTTCAACAAAGGAAACGGGCACCGGACTCGGACTCGCAATCGTCCAGAAAATCATCGATGTCCACAACGGTACGATCACCGTTGAATCGGAAGTCGGCAGCGGCACACGGTTTACTGTCCGGTTGCCGAAGCTCAAGTCAGCGTGATTCGCGCAGCAAGCGCTGCAACCTCTAGCGTGCTCCCTATTTCGATCGTGTCTGCAAAGTCGATCTCAGCATATCTCGAAGCGTTGAAGCGCTCAATTGTCCATTCGCCATCGCAATATTCGAGTGCGGTCAGATTTTCGACCCAATCACCGCTGTTCAGGTACGTCACCGACCCTCGCTGATTCGAAAATGACTTGATCACCGGTTCATGGATATGGCCGCAAATTACGTGGTCGTAGCCGTTGTCGATCGCGATCTCCGAAACCGTTGTCTCGAACTGATTGATGTGTTTCAGCGCTAACTTAACGCTATCTTTAACGGTTTTCGAGAACGAGTACTTTTCGCGGCCGAATCGTTCGAGGAAACGATTCACGGAGCGGTTGACAATGATCAGAAAATCGTAGCCGATCCCGCCGAGTCGTGCGATCCATTTCGCGTGGCGCATTGTCAGGTCAAAGACGTCGCCGTGAAAAAACCAGAATTTCCGGCCGTCGATTTCAAGAAGCAATTTGTCCTCGATTGAAAAGTTCCCGAGTTGGAAACCACTGTATTGGCGCAGCATCTCGTCATGGTTTCCAGTGATGTAAACGACGCGCGTTCCGGTCGAGATCATCTTCAGTATTCGCTGAAGAACCCGTGTATGGCTCGCCGGAAAGAAGCGCTTGCTGAATTGCCAGCCGTCGATGAAATCACCGTTGATGACCAGCAGATCGGGTTCGATTGAGCGCAGATAGCGTTCCAGCTCATCGGCGTGGCAACCATATGTTCCGAGATGAACATCCGAGATGACCGCGATGTCAAGTGATCGTTTTTTCATTCTCTTTGAATCGAAGTTGTAGATTCTAGGTCAATCGTGTGTGTTCGGTGTTAGGTGAAGGTTGCAGGATTCTTAACAAATGCGGAAAAAAACGGGCGGGCATTGTGATGCGTTTTGAACTATAATGCGAGAAAAAGGCATGGCCAGAAAATCAATCCTCGTCGTCGATGACGAGAAATCACAGCGCGAAATACTTGAGATGATCCTCTCCGGTGAGGGGTACGACGTGACGACGGCGAGTTCGGGCGAGGCGGCGATGAAATTCGTCGCCGACCGCCATTTCGATCTCGTTCTGACCGATCTTCAAATGGGCGGAATGACCGGACTCGAACTGCTCAAGGCACTGACCGACTTCGACAAGTCGATCATTGTACTTCTTTTGACCGCTCACGGCACCGTCGATTCGGCGGTTGACGCACTGCGTCTCGGAGCGTTCGATTTCCTTCAGAAACCTTACGATCGCGAAAAACTGCTTGACACGATCGCCCGTTCACTGAAGAAACTGACGAATCTTGATGCCGAGATCGTTTCCGTTTCGCCGGAAATGGACCGCGTCAAAAAGATGATCGTCAAAGTCGCGAAGTCAAACTCGACGGTGCTGATCCGCGGCGAATCGGGAACCGGAAAGGAACTTATCGCGCGATCGATCCATAACAACTCGCTGCGGTCGAACCAGATTTTTCAGGCGGTCAATTGCGCCGCGATCAATGAAAACCTCCTTGAGTCGGAACTTTTCGGTCATGAAAAGGGATCGTTCACCGGCGCTTTCGGTGAAAAAAAGGGACTTTTCGAGGTTGCCGACGGCGGGACGCTTTTTCTTGACGAGATCGGCGAACTCGACATTTCGCTTCAGGCAAAGATCCTCCGTGCGCTTCAGGAAAAGCAGATCCGGCGCGTCGGTGGCACTCGCGAAATCAACGTCGATGTCCGCGTCGTCGCCGCGACAAACCGTGACCTGCTGGCGATGACCAAAGAGGGTTCGTTCCGTGAAGATCTGTATTATCGGCTGAATGTGCTTTCGATCGAGATTCCGCCGCTTCGTGAACGTCGGTCGGACATTGATCTTCTGATGAATTACTTCATCCGAAAACATACCCGAAATTCAAACCGCTCGATCCGGATCGATGCCGTGGCCGCCCGAATTTTCGACAACTACGATTATCCGGGCAACGTCCGTCAGCTTGAATCGGCGGTCGAACGGGCAATCCTGCTGTGTGAAAACGATCTCATCACGGTCGATGATCTGCCGCCCGAAATGACGCAGGGAACGCGCATGCTCGGGTCGCCGTCCGGAGCCGGCTCGGATCTATTCAAACTTCCGGCCGAGGGCGTCAACTTTGAAGATGTCGAGCGAAGCCTGATCATGCAGGCGATGGAGCGCACCGACAACAACATCACGAAATCCGCGAAGCTGCTCGGACTGACGTTTCGAACGCTCCAGTACCGGCTGGAAAAATTCGGGTTCAAACGTGACGGCTACGAGGAAGATGAGGGTTGAATCTGTTCTAGATTCAAGTTGTTCAAGATTAAAGATTCCGGTTCGGGGTGGTTGAAGTCTGTCCGGTTTTGGCAGCGAGTGAATCGCGATGCGATTGATTGAACACGTCGGACTATCCGGTCCTAAACGCCGTTTTTCGGGGATAAGAAGAATTGCATATTCGCTGCCTCCGAAGATCCGGGAGCCCGAAGGAGTATTCAAGAGATACCAGTGGCTTTGCGCCTTGGCGTCTTTGCGGGAAAACAAACGTGTGTTCAGTCTTGAACTTTGGACAAACCATCAAACTCAGAGGGTTCTCTTTCAGACTTCGCTCTTTTCACCTCGTCCACGCAGGTTTTCCGGATACTTCGATGGGCAATTGAAAACGTTTAGGACAGCATTGGTACGCCGACTAGGAATTCATTAACCTTGTTCGCAGTTTCCAGGCTCGTTTCGCGAGACCAGAACGAATGACCCGTGAGGTAAATACGTTCGCCACCGCCCGCATAAAAAAAGAGCCAGTGATGAGATGTTTCATCAACGGTATCGGAGTAACACTGAACTTTGCTTTGCAGGACGCTGTAGCCGAATCTTCGTGTTCGTTTACCGAGGAGCGTGTATTTCGTCTGCGTTATCGTTTTGGTGGTCCGGTTGAACAAGGTTACGGTCATCGGAAAGAAATGGAATAGAGAAAGTCCTCCGATGAAACACCAGGCGGCGGCCACCAAAACAACCAGATAACGGCCGTCGGATCTTGTCAGTTCGAGAATCTTCACCAGTCCGCGGGCTTCGGATACAGCGAATCCGACAAGCGAAATTCCGACCACCACGACCCCGAGAGCCATGATCCAAATGGTCAGCGGCAGTCCCTTGAGCGTCAGTTCGTCAACGTTTTCATCAATTTGCAGCATAGTATCGTCTTCGTTCGGGAATCCTGTTGCGCGGTTCTGTACCTCGACCACCCCAACCGGCTTAGTATTAACCAAATCGCGATTTTTGCCAATCCGCGGGTTTCGGGGCATCAAAGACAGATCGGAGGCTCGAAGTTTTGTTCGCGCCAGGATGTTCCGTCGGCAAACGTGGGTAATCGGCGAGTCCAAAAAATGCATCCAAATACGGCCGTTCAGTGGTAGGATAATTTTCGAAACAGGTGAAATTATGGAGTGGTTTTCGACATTGACTTTGGCTCTCGGGTCGGCGTGGACTTCCGGGATCAATCTTTATGCGACGGTGACCGTGCTCGGGCTGCTGCAGAAATTCGCATTGACCAAGCTACCGGGCGGGCTTGATGTGCTCGACAACTGGTGGATCATCGGCGTCGCCGGCGGACTTTACGTCATCGAATTCGTCGCCGACAAGGTTCCCTATGTCGACAGCGTTTGGGACGTCGTCCATACGTTCATCCGAGTTCCGGCGGGCGCGGCCGTCGCGTTTGCAGCTACAAGCCAGATGGATCCGGCGGTTTATGTCATCGCGGCACTTGTCGGCGGTGGCCTCGCCTTCTCAAGCCACGGCACGAAGGCGGCGCTGCGGGCCGGAGCGAATCTGTCGCCGGAGCCGGTTTCGAACTGGACGCTTTCGCTGGTCGAGGACGGGATTGCATTCGGCGGAACTGCGCTCGCGGTTTTCGCGCCGATCGTGATCGCGGTCGTGCTCGTCATTTTTGTCGCCTTCTTCCTCTGGTTTGGGCCAAAGGTCTTCAGGCTTGTCAGACGATTGTTCAGCGCGACGCGGACTTTCCTCAAGGGCAACGGATTCAGGGAAGCATGAATTGAACTGCAAGCTGGCCGGTTGCCAAACGTTCAATCATCAAACGATTTCGGGAAGATTTTTTGGTGAGAGGAGACGAATATGAGATCACTGAAAATCGCGGCGCCATTGCTGATGTTTGCGATCGTGCTCGGTGCCTGCGGCAATGCGGCATCGGACAGCGCCCCTATTGCTTCGAAGTCTGACCCCGTCGCTCCCGAACAGCGCTCGGTTACGAACACGGCCAATGTCAGCCGGCCAATGTCGAATAAGGCGAGCACGTCCAACGCGGATTCGGTCCCGAAAAAGACTTCAACTAAGGATGCCAGGTCGCAGGTTTCACTCGAAAAGAGCGCGGCTTCCGAAACGGAGCCGATCAACCGGAAGATCGTCCGCAATGCCGAACTTCAGCTCGAATCGTTTGAGCCCGAGATCGTTCAGCAAAAGGTGACGGCGATCGCCGAAAGCAAGAACGGATTCGTTGTCGAATCGCAGCAGTCATCGAGCGATGTCCGTGCGACGCGTCGCGACACGGTGACGATGACCGTCCGCATTCCGGCTGACAAATTCGCCGCAGCGATCGATGAGATCCGGAAATCTGCCGAGCGGGTCATTGTCGAAACGATCAAGAGCGACGACGTAACCGAGGAATTCATCGATGTCGAAGCCCGTTTGAAAGCCAAGAAAGCCCTCGAAGCGCAGTTCATGGAGATCATGAAACGCGCCAATTCGGTCGAAGACGCGTTGAACGTCCAGAGTGAACTGGCTGACGTCCGATCTGACATCGAACAGATCGAGGGACGGCTCCGATTCCTGCAGAATCAGACCAGTCTGTCGACGATCAAACTGCGGATACAAACGCCGGCAGCGATCGCCAACAGCTCAAAGGGATTTTTCTACGAGCTTTGGGACTCGATCAGTCGCGGGCTTGACGGCGCGTTCGCGTTCGTTTTCGGGTTCGTGACCTTCGCGATCGCGGTTCTTCCGTTTCTGATCCTCGTCGTTTTGCCAATCGTTCTCGTCATTCGCTATCTTTGGAAAAGGGCGCGGCGCAATGGAGCGACGGCCAAGATCCTCTCCGACGAGATCGACAAACAATGACGTTACCTATTATTTTCAAAATTCTGGCGGTGATCCTTGGCGGGGTCGCCGCCTATTTCTTGTGGACCGCGAAGAATGATGCGGCGTTCGCGTCGGTCGTCGGCGGTTGCGTCTGCTTTTTTCTTAGCGTTCGTTTTGAGGTCAAAGAGCGCAACCGGCTGCGGTCGGCGGAAGCGGAAGACGCTCGCGCGGAGGCGGAATGACCGTCGTTTTTGCGGTATTCGGATCGCTCGGCGATGTCCACCCGATGATCGCGGTCGCGCTCGAACTCAAGCGGCGCGGTCATCAGGTCGCGTTTGCGGCGATGGAGGGATATCGCGAGAAGATCGAACTCCTCGGCTTCGGTTTCCGTCCGATGCGTCCGAATTTCGATCATGACGACCGCGAACTCGTGAAAAAGGTGATGGACGTCAAAAGCGGACCGCCGTTCCTGATCAGAGAGCTGCTTTTGCCGAATTTGCGGCCGATGTTCGACGATCTTTTGGCGGCGGTTGACGGTGCCGACGTGCTTGTTTCAGGCGAGGTCGTATTCGCGGCCAGATCGGTCGCGGAAAAATCGAATCTCGGTTGGGTTACAACGACGCTCGCGCCGGGGACCTTTTTGTCGCCGACCGATCCGTTCATTCCGCCGACCGCGATGTGGCTGCGCCATTTTCGTTGGATCGGCCGACCGTTTTTCGGCCCGATGCTCGCACTTGCGAAGCGGGTCATCGGCGGCTGGTTTGAGCCCTATCGCCGGTTTCGCGCCGAGCTCGGATTGCCGGAGCATCGGGATCCTTTGTTTGACGGAAAATCGGCCGAGCTTCACCTTGCGATGTTTTCTGGATCGCTCGGCGAGCCGCAGCCTGACTGGCCGGCGTCTGCAGTTCAGACCGGATTCTGTTTTTATGACGGCCAACTGGATCTCGGCGAGATGCCGCTCGGATTGGAGGAATTTCTTGATGCCGGCGAGCCGCCGATCGTTTTCACGCTCGGAAGCGCCGCCGTCATGGATGCGCGTGACTTTTTCACCGAGAGCGCAAAGGCTGCAAAGCTCCTCGGCCGGCGTGCGTTGCTGCTCTATGGGACTTTGAACGATGTCCCGAGGCTTGACGAGTCAGGCGACTGGAAGATCGCGACCGGTTCCGAGGCCTCATCGAAGATCGCGGCGTTCGATTACGCGCCGTACTCAAAGGTCTTTCCGCGCGCCGCCTGCGTCGTTCACCAGGGCGGCGTCGGGACGACGGCACAGGTGATGCGCGCCGGCGTGCCGCACCTCGTGATGCCGTATTCGCACGATCAGCCCGACAACGCGGCGCGCTGTGAACGTCTCGGGATCGGCCGGATCATCGGGCGCTACCGGTATGACGCACGACGGGCGGCTTTGGAGATCGGCAAAATCCTCGGCGATGAAAGCTATTCGTCAAAAGCCCGGGCGATATCGGCGACTATCCGGACAGAAACCGGTGCCGAAACGGCCGCCGACTCGATCGAGAATTTGCTGCTGCGGCGCGACGCGAACTCCGGAAATCCGATGGGTGCCGACCATCGAGGCGGGATCAATTGCAGAAATGTTGTTTGAGGTTACAATCTAACAAGCATATGAAAGTTGGAAAGCTGATCTTGATTGGACTGGTATTGCTCGGTTTGAGCGTCGGGGCGCCGGCACAGATGTCGCGCAAGCCGACGCCGACGCGCGAACCGAAGGGTGCGATGGACAAGCGTCCGGATTCGAAGAAGAACTCGTTGCTGAAAGTGAACTCGCTCGCCGAGTTCAAAACGATCGGCAGAGTTTACAACCCCGGCACGCCGTATGAAATGCTGCACGCGATGTTTGTCATCGACCGCCGGGCAAACGACAAGATCTACTTCGTCAATTCACAGCGGTTCAGGTTTCACAAAGACTTCCTTTTCGCCACCGGACTTGCCGCCGTCGGAACCGACATTTACAAGGCCGCGTATTTCAACGACGACCGACGGTTCATCGTCGGCACGATCGCGTGGCAGAAATCGGTCGAAAAATGGTCGTGGGAACTGTGGGAAGGCGATCTCGCGAACTCGGTTCATATCAAATCGGCAAACACGGCGATCAACAAGTTCTTTTTTGAGAAGGTTTACTACAAGCCGAATTCGAACCGTCAGGACGATGCGTCGGCGAATATCGGGATCGACCGACTGACGCAGGACGAACTCAACAAGAACCAGGAATATCTTCCGCTCAATACCGGAAAGGCGATTGGCCGGATTCATATCATCGAAAAACTCGACGACACGGTCGAGATCGGTGACAACGAGATCGTCATTCTCCGGGAACTCCCGATCAGTTTGCCTCCGGTTCGCGGGATCATCGTCGCCAAACCGTCGTCGCCGTTGTCGCACATCAATATACTCGCGAAAGGCTGGGGCGTTCCAAATGTTTTCATCAAGGACGCCGACAAAATTTTCAAGGATCTCGATACTTGGTGGGTCGAGTTCGAGGCGTCTCAGACGAAATTCAACATCAAACGTCTGGTAGATTTCGATCCCGACAAACGGCCCGAGATTCCTAATCCGCCCGATCAGCGGGTCGCACCGGTAAATCTCGCGGTCAAAAAACTCACCAGTCTTCGGGCGATGCGGAAAAAAGACAGCGTCGCGTTTGGTTCAAAGGCCGCGAATCAGGGCGAGATCATGAACGCAAAACTCGCGGGTTTTGCGGTTCCCGACGGCTTTTCGATCCCGTTTTACTGGTATAACGAGTTCATGAAGGCAAACGGATTCGACAAAGAGATTCTCAATCTGATGGATCAATACGATTTTGTCCATAATCCGCGGTTCCGACGGCAGAAACTCGACGAATTCCGCGCCAAGGTTCAGAAAGGCACGTTTGATGAAGCGCTCCGGGCCGAGGTCATTGCGCGGTGGAAGACCGAACTCGGCGGGCGTCCATTGTTCGTCCGAAGTTCATCAAACACCGAGGACCTGCCGAACTTTTCAGGTGCCGGGCTTTATTCGAGTGTCGGCAACGTCAAAACGGAAGACCAGTTGATCGAATCGATCAAAAAGGTTTGGGGATCGCTGTGGAAGCTCGAAGCCTATGATGCACGGGTCCGGAATTATATCGATCAGGAAAGTGTCTACATGTCGGCGCTGATTCAGATCGCGATCAATAACGACCGGAGCGGGGTGCTGATTTCGAAAGATCCGTTTGACGCACAGAACAAGAACTCGGTTTACATCAGCGCGGTTTGCGGGCTTGGTGAAACAATTGCCAACAACAAAGGAATTCCGGAACAGGTGCTCTTTAACCCGCGTTCGAACGCGGTCGTCTTGATGACATATTCCGATCTTGAGAATTCGATGAAGTTCGATGACGCGGGATATCTCAAGGAAGTGCCCGACAAATGCGCGAATCCGGTGACGAAGCGTATCCTGAGCGACGCCCAGTCACGCGCATTGGCAAAGATCGCGATTCAGATCCGCTTTGTGTTCGGTGACAAGGCCGAACAGGACATCGAATGGGGAATCATGAACGGCCGGATATTCATCGTCCAGGCGCGTCCATATATCGAAAACAAATGACCCGAAATATTATGAGAAACCTAGTTATTACAACAATTGCAGCAGTCATGCTGGCAGGTTGCGGCGGTGCGGCCCAATCATCGGTGGTAAATTCGAACACGGCACCGGCGAACACGCCCGCGTCGAGCAACAGTCTTGTCGTTTCAAGCCACAAGACCGATCAGCCTTCAACGGCTCCGACATCGTCTTCGTCAACCACGTCACCGATGCAGAAGCCCGTCGATATTGCGGAACAGACCGCGGCGATCGAAAAGGCCGAGAAGGATCTCAAGGGAAAGTCGAATGATCCGGCGGCCAAGAAGGCGCTCGCCAAGGCTTATTTCGACCGCGCTTTCGTGCTCACTGAAGCTGCCCAGTACCGATCGGCGCTCGGAGATTTCCGCAAGGGACTCAAACTTGATCCGACCGACGTCAAAGCCAAGGAAATGCACGATCAGATTATCGATATTTTCAAGAGTATCGGCCGCGAACCTCCGAAAGAGGGCGAGGAACCGCCGCCGGTCGGAATGGACAAGCCAAAACAATAGTCCCGATTAGAACAATTTGGGCCAACGGCCGCATCCCGGACGTCCGGACGGACATCCGGAATGCGGCCGTTTCGTTTGTCCGAAATCGGCGGTGAACTAGACAAAAGTCGGCGCGAAAAATAAACTTAACGTTTTGAATTGAACACTGGGAATTTTTCGAGACGGAGTATTCAAGTTATATATGGCAATTTCAGCAAACGATATCAGAAAGGGAATGGTGATCTTGTTCGAGGGGACGCCGTGCAAAGTGATGGATTTTCATCATCATACGCCGGGAAACCTGCGCGCGATGGTGCAAACGCGCCTGCGCAACCTGCTGACCGGAAATTCGTTCGAGCATCGCTTCCGTTCAAACGACACGCTCGATAAAGTCACGCTCGAGCAGCACAAGATGGATTATCTTTACTCGGACGGGTCGCATCATCATTTCATGAACGCCGAGACATACGAACAGGTCGCACTGACTGAGGACGAGCTCGGCGACGCCGCTCAATGGCTGACAGAAGGCCTGAAGATCGAAGTCGAATTTTATGATGGAACGCCGATCGGAATCACGCTACCGGGTTCGATGGAACTGACGGTGATAGAGACTGAACCGGTACTTAAGGGCGCGACGGCGTCAAACTCTAACAAGCCCGCAAAGCTCGAGAATGGCGTAACGATTTCGGTTCCTCCGTTTGTCGTTGAGGGTGAACGTATTCGGGTCAACCCGACCGAATCGCGTTACATGGAAAGAGTTAAGTGAATTTGGATTTTGGATCTTTGATTTTGGATTTTCGATTTTGGATTTTAGATTTTGGATTGTTCGTTCGCGGCGTTGGATTTTGAAGGTCTACGTTTCCGGGTCAGAACATACAAACTCCAAGATCCACAAAATCGAAGATCAAAGACCAAAGATCAAAGATCAAAGACCAAAGATCAAAGATCCAAGACCCAAAATCCAAAATCACAAATCCAAAATCCAAAATCCAAGTGTACGCACTTTACAGCATCCTATTGACCGTCGGCTTTGTTCTTTTGTCGCCGGTCTTTTTGTTGCGCCGGAAGAAGTACGCGACCGGATTCTGGCAGCGGCTAGGCTACTTGCCGGATTTCAAAAGCGATGGCCGATCGGTACTTTGGCTTCATTGCGTTTCGGTCGGTGAGGCGAACGCGGCCCGCTCGCTGGTTGACTCGATCCGCAATGAATTTCCGAACTTCCGGCTGATCGTTTCAACAACCACACGGACCGGACAGGAACTGGCGCAGGCGATCTTCAGGGATGCGGCCGACGAGATCTTCTATTTTCCCTTCGACTTCAGATTCGCCGTCATACGCGCCCTAAGGAATTTCAAGCCAAACGTTGTGATGCTGATGGAAACCGAACTGTGGTTCAATTTCATCCGCGAGGCAAGCCGTTCCGGTGCATTCGTGACGATCGTCAACGGACGGCTTTCGGACCGTTCGGTCAAGCGTTATTCGATCATCGGGAAATTCATGAAACGTGTGCTTCGGCGCGTCGATCTCGCGTTGATGCAAACGCCTGAGGACGCAAAACGCTTGATTTCGCTCGGAATTCGGTCAAGCAAGGTCAAGGTTACCGGCAATCTCAAGTTCGATCAGCGTCAGTCGGAAACCGAGTTGACGGCCGAGATCCGAAGCCGCTTCTCCATTTCGGAACGATCGCCGTTGATCGTCGCGGCGAGCACTCACACCCCTGAAGAACGTCTCATCCTTGAAGCGTTTCGTGACGTTTACAAGAAATCTGCCGGTCACCTGCCGCGGCTTCTGATCGCGCCGCGGCATCCTGAACGCTTTGACGACGTCGAGAATCTGATCGACAAATCGGGATTCAGGCATGTCCGCCGATCGTCGCGTCCGAATGCCGCCGATGAACTTGCTGACGTGATCCTGCTTGATTCGATCGGCGAGCTTAGGTCGGTGTATCCGTTGGCTGAAGTTGTGTTTGTCGGCGGAAGCCTTATCAAACACGGCGGCCAAAGCGTTCTCGAACCGGCATCGGCTGGCCGCGCGATAGTGACCGGTCATCACACGTCCAACTTCAGGGCCGTGATCGAAGAGTTCTCCGCACGCAATGCCATCATCCAATTGCCCGATCTGAGCGAACATGAAATCGTCCGCGAACTTGCGGAAATGTTCCGTTCGCTGCTTGTGAGTGCGGATCTGCGCGAACGGCTCGGCAACAACGCGCGCGGCGTGATGGACGAGAATCGCGGCGCAACCGCCAAAACGATCCAGCAACTGCGAACATTTCTGCAGGTCCATGAAGTGAAATGATCGTCTTTTTTTATCTGCTCGCCGCCCTGCTCGTGTTTTTCAGCTGGAAATCGCTCGCCGGCGGCGTTTCATATCTCCGGTTTTTCCGGCGCCCGCCGCGCGCCGACGTTGGTTATTCTCCGTTCGCCAGCGTTTTCGTTCCGTGCCGCGGACCGGAACCGGATCTCGAAGCCAATCTCGCGCCTTTGCTCAACCAGGATTATCCGGATTATGAGTTGATCTTTATCGTCGATTCCGAGTCCGACAGCGCTTTTCCGGTAATCGAGCGGTTGTCGTCCGATAGGAGGGTCAAAGTAGTTGTCGCGGGCCCGGCCGCCAACGAAAGCCAGAAGGTCCATAACCTCAGGACCGCGGTTCGAAGCGCATCTGAAAACTCCGAAGTCTTCGTTTTTGCCGATTCCGACATCCGGCCGAAAAGCGATTGGCTGGCGTCGCTGGCGGCGCCGTTGGCCGACGAATCGGTCGGTGCCGCGACCGGTTACCGGTGGTTCATCTCGGAGCGTTTTTCAATCGCATCCGAACTCCGTTCGGCGTGGAACGCTTCGATCGCATCGGCGCTCGGGGCGAACCGAAGAACAAATTTCTGCTGGGGCGGATCGACCGCGGTCCGTCGTTCGACCTTTGAGGCTCTTGACATGGAAACCCGTTGGCGCGGGACGCTATCGGACGATTTTGCGATGACGCGGGCGATGAACGATGCCGGGCTTGGGATCGAATTCGTGCCGCGCGCGCTGTCGGCAAGCATCGGAAACTGCACGTTCTCGGAATTGCTTGAGTTCACGACGCGCCAGATGAAGATCACGCGGGTTTACGCTCCCCAACTCTGGAAACTGTCGTTTATCGGTTCGGGGCTGTTTTCGGTCGTGATTTTATCGGCGATCGCCCTCGTCGCCGGATCAGGCGGGTACGAATTGGCGATCGCGGCGGGTGTTCTCGGAATCGTCGCGGTTTTCAGCATCGGCAAGACATGCCTCCGGTTGATGGCCGTCCGCGGCGCGCTTCCGGGGTATCGCTGGACCGGTCAATTTTTCGTACAGACGATTTTCTGGTTCATTCCGCCGTTCATTTTCCTTTACAATTGCTTGATGGCGGCGGTCTCGAGGGAAATCGTGTGGCGCGGAATCCGCTACGAACTGCGATCGCCGACCGAAACCCGCGTTCTGAAAGACTAGCGACCAACGCGATCGACGGTGAAATCATCGAACGGCTTTGTCGAACCCGCAAATCGATATGAGAAACACGCTCCGATCCATCGTAATTTTCATTTTCGCGACGATCTTGGCGATCTGTACGTCAGGGCAGACGACCGGTTCGAAGCCGCGTCCGCCGATCATCATCATCCCCGGGATCACCGGATCGGAGCTGGTCAACAGCGAAACCGGTGAATTGGTCTGGTTCAAGCCTCAGCGATCGAAGGATGACGATCTGAGGCTGCCGATCAAGCCGAACATGATCCGGAACCGCGACAAACTGGTCGCGCGCGACATAATCCGCGGACTTCAATTGGTGAAATTTCTCCCGGAAGTCGAAATATATTCGCAGTTGATCACCGCGCTCGAAAAACGTGCGGGCTACGTTGAAGGCAACTGGGATGATCCGCCGAAGAGCGGCATCGACGGAACTTTCTATGTTTTCGCCTACGACTGGCGCCGCGACAATATAGAGAACGCGCGGTTGCTGATCCAAAAGATCGAGGGACTCAAACGCAAGTCGGGCCGTGCCGATGCCAGATTCAGCGTCGTCGCGCATTCGATGGGCGGGCTGATCACGCGCTACGCCGCGATGTATGGAAACAACGACGTCGGTGCGGGCAAACCGAAACCGAACTGGTCCGGTGCGAAACATCTCGGAAAGGTGTTTCTTCTCGGGACTCCGAACGAAGGCTCGATCTCGGCGTTCGACGCGATGATCAACGGTTTTTCATATGTCGGGCGCGGCGTCAACATACCGTTTCTTCAGGATCTATCACGGTTCGATGTTTTTACGATCCCGTCGATGTATCAGCTGATGCCTCATCCGGGCGCGATCCGGGTTTACGATGAGGATCTTAAACCACTTATGCTCAACATTTACGATCCGAAAATCTGGGATGCGTACGGATTTTCGATCTGGGACGACGGCGACTTCAAGAAGCGGTTCGACATCATCGAGCAAGAGGATGCGAAGGCGTTTTTCCCGATCGCGCTAGAACGTGCGCGGCAATTTCACGCGGCGCTCAATGCCGGTTCGAACGGCACGCCGCCGCTTAGTTTCAATCTCATCGGATCGGATTGCAAAGAAACACTCGATGGCGCGATTCTGATCAAGAAGAAGAATCGTTGGCGCCTGATCTTCGAGGCAGAGTCGTTTGAACGGTCGGACGGACGCAAGGTAAGCGCCGACGAAGTCAGGAAAACCATTTTTGCGATGGGCGATGGGACGGTTCCGGCAAGTTCGCTGCGCGCCGCGAATATCGGTTCGCCAAAGACGCTTCCGGTAACCGATGAGGTCTTCCAGTGCGAGTCGCACAGCCGTTTGGTTTCGAATCCGGCGATTCAGGATCGGCTCTTTGCTTTGCTATTCGGTGACGCGGCGATAAGATAAATGTTCGCTGGCGAGGTTTTGCCGGTGAACCGATACCGATGATCAAGAACCTGCTGAATGCCGATGAACAAGTTCCCGCGTCCGAAAACATGGCGCCGGCGCCGTTTACGCTGTTGGGAGCCGACGACTCGGCTTCGGTCGCCGTTCCGCTGACCGAAGAGCCGATGACTGCGGATTTTTCCGACTGGAACGATTCGGAAAAGCCGGATGATTGGAGCGAACCGGCCAAATCGGAAGAACCCGCGATCGTTGTCACGCATTTTGTTCCGCCGTCGAAGGTTGAAACGATCCGCCGCAGCGGACTTGCATGGACGGCAGGCATCGTGTTTTTCGGGTCGGTCATGTTCACGCTCATCCTCGGCTGGTTCGCGGATCTTCTGCTCGGCACGTCGCCGTGGGGAATAGTCGGCGGGATCGTGATCGGATCGATCATCGGATTCATCAATTTTTTCCGCATTACATCGCAGATTTTCAAACAATAAAGATGGTAACCCCGAGGGCTCGATTTGAGTTTCTGCGGGTGAACGGGTAAAATTTTTGTTTCGCCATGAGCGATGAAACCGAGACGTTTGAACAAGAGGCACCAAAGCTTTCTCACCGGCGCATCTTGATCCTGATGGCGGCGGTGATCGTCGTCGGAACGCTTTTCGGTTTTGTGTTCAAGTCGCCGCGGTTCGGTTTCGGTTTTTTGATCGGCGGCGTGCTTGCTGAAGTCAACTATTATTGGCTCAAGAGCGTGGTTGGCGGGATTTTTGAAAAAGCGATCCGCGACGGTCAACGACCGAAATTACTGATTGCGAGATTTCTGATGCGTTATGTGTTTCTGGCATCGGCGGTCGCGCTCCTTTATTTCGTCGATGCGGTCGAGTTTGCCGCCGTTATCGCCGGACTTGTCAGTCTCGCGGTCGCGGTGACGATCGAAGGAATCGTTCGAATGTTTTTAATAGCTTTTAATAGAAAGGAAGTTTGAGATGCTTTTATTTTCAGAGGGCGGACATCATACGCCGCTGGTGGTCGAGTTTGTAAATCACTATCTCGGAAAGCCGGTTCATGAATTTCAACTGAATTATACGAAGCCGCTTTGGGACTCGTTGTTCGGCAAATTCGGCACCAATGCCGAAACGATGTTCGGGCCGTACACCGTCGAAAACGCGATTCCGTGGTACACGATCATGTTCGTTATCGCGTGTCTGATGACGATCGCCGTAGTCTGGATCATGAAGGGCAAACTATCTTCGGAAGATCCGTCGCCCGGCCAATTGACGCTCGAAGCCGGATTTTTGGCGATCCGCGACATGATCATCAACGTCGTCGGTGAGCATGGATTCAAGTATTTCCCGGTTGTCGCGACGTTTGCAGTCCTGGTCCTGATCTCGAACCTGATGGGGCTGTTCCCGCTCTTTATGTCGCCGACGGCGCATATCAGCGTAACTTTTGCGCTCGGCATTTCATCATTCCTCTATTACAACTCGGTCGGTATCCGCGAAAACGGGTTGCTCAAGCACCTCGGCCATCTTGCCGGACCAAAACTTCCGTTTGTAATGGCGTTGATCATTACGCCGCTGATTTTTGGAATTGAACTGATCAGCAACATGATCAGACCGCTGACGCTGGCGATCCGGCTTTTCGCGAACATGTTCGCCGACGAACAGGTGGCGATGCAGATCTCAGGGCTCTACGCGCCGTATACGCAGTTTTTCCTGCCGGTTGTTCTTTTGCCGTTGGCGGTGTTCGTCGCGTTCGTCCAGACGCTGGTCTTTACGTTGCTTTCGATGATCTATCTCGGTGAGGTGACGCACGGCGATCATGGTCACGATCACGAAGAACATCATGCCGATGAGGCGCACGCGGAAGCGGTCGCAGCCTAGGATTGAAAAGATTCGGGCAATCGCCCGATTTTAAGACGGTTTGTTGACAGTTCGCACTTTATAGCAGGTAGCCCGCACGCTACAGGAGCCTTGACTCGACGCGAGTATAAATCAAGCGCATACCGGAAGTGAGGCGAAATAATAACCACCGCGGACTTTCGTTGACCGTCTCAGTTAACACAAAAAGACAGGAGATAAAAGAAATGAACAAAATCAAATATGTTGTTTTCGCGACGATGCTTCTCGCGCTGATGTCGGTGACGGCTTTTGCGCAGGGCGGCGCGGCGGATAATGAATCGACCGTTGCAGCTTACAAAGCCATCGGCGGCGGTATCGGTTTCGGTCTGGTTGCCGGTTTGGCGGCTATCGGTCAGGGCCTTGTCGGTTCGCGTGCGGCTGAAGGCGCGGCCCGCAATCCGGGTGCTGCCGGCACCGTTCAGACGCTGATGATCATCGCGCTCGCGCTTATCGAGTCGCTGGTGCTCTTCGCGCTGCTGATCGTTTTCGTCAAGCTTTAATCCGACGATTCGACACAACTTTCGCGGACAAGGTTGAAAAAACTTTGTCCGCGATTTTCTTTGCTTTATACTGAATTTTCGCTTGATTTACGGCGAACCATTTGCGCTGGGCGAAACTCTGAGACTGTATGCTCGATCAATTTGTCGGAAAAACTCTTGCCGAAAAGTACCGCATCGATTCGGTGATACGCGATACCGATCTCGGCCGCATTTATCGAGGCACACATCTTTTGATGGACAAGCATGTCGCGGTCAAGATCCTTGCGCCGGCGCTCGCAGTCGATGAAAGCATCGTCAACAGATTTTCGCGTGAAGCCCGTTCGGTTTCAAATATTTCACATCCGAATCTGCTCAACGTCACCGATTTCGGATCCGACGCCGACGGCACGGTTTTCATCGTCTTCGAGGATGCCGAAGGTCAAACGTTGCGTACGATCCTTGCTCATGGTGACCGTTTTTCGGCGGCGCATGCCACGAGTATCATTCGCCAGGCGGCGTCGGCGCTTTCGGCCGCGCATATGAAAGGACTTGCGCATCGCAATCTGACGACCGACACGATCCTCGTGGGCGATGACGATGTTGTCAAGGTTCTCGATCTTGGAGCGAGCGGGGAGCCGGTCGATGGCGAATTCACGACCGACCGGATCCGTTATCTTTCGCCGGAGCAGTGCGTCGATCCGTCAAACGGCGACCAACGTTCGGACATATACAGCCTCGGCGTGATCTTTTACGAAATGCTTGCCGGTGAGCCGCCCTTTCATGCTGAGAATACGGGCGAACTGATGCTCAAGCATGCGCAGGAACCGCCTCCGCCGCTGTCTGCTTTCAGACATGATCTTCCGCCTGAACTTGAACCGGTGATCCTGCAGACGCTCGCCAAGAATCCCGATATGCGCCATCAGACGGCGGTCGAACTGATCGACGATCTCAATCGTGCGGCCCGTGGATTCGGTGCCGCCGCCAGCGCAGGAGCGCCGACCGCCCAGACCGGCTCGCCGAACAACATCTGGAAGACCGCGTTTGTCGTACTGGCCGGTATTTCGCTGCTTTCAGTCTTCATGATCTGGGCAACGTCGAGCCGGACAACCGATCCGTCAACATATCAGATGGATGCGAATTCGATGCCCGTACAGCCGATCAGTCCGGCAACCGGGCTCAATGAACAGGGATTGTCGAATATTGCCCAGACTCCGATCGATTTTTCGAATTCAAACATGATGCTGACGATGCCAGACACTCTGAGCGGAGGCACTTCCAGTAATCCGCTGTGGGACCGCGGTGTCGTACCGACCGAGGGGCCGGTCTATATTCCGCCGCCGTCCGGCAATTCCGTCACCGTCGGGCCGTGCGACCCGAACAATCCGTTCATGCCGTGCGATACCGTTGTCATTCCGCAACCGACAAATACGAACGTCAACACGCAGAAGACACCGAAACCGACTGCGACGCCGGCCACGAATGTCACGGTCACGCCCGGAACGGCCGAAACGCCGAAGCCACAGCCGACACCAACCACAGCGCCGGCCAAATCTCCGCAGACAAAACCGTCGGAGCAGAAGTCGCCCGCAACGCAGACCAAGAAACCCGAGAGCGGAAAGACCGTCGACGGATGATCGGATTTTGGATTTTGGATTTCAACGTCGAATCAAGAATCAAAATTCAA
>JBGASE010000261.1:0-3558 GCA_044229875.1 Pyrinomonadaceae bacterium
CTCCACGCGCTCATGTAGCCGGCCAGCGCTTCCCTTTCAAGCTGAAGACTCTGACGCAGCATTTCGATCAGTTCCGATGATTGTCTGACAATTGCAGGTTCGACCGTCGGCATTCCGCCAAGCGCGACGATCTTGTCGCCGAGAATTTCCGCGTGCAGATGCGCTTCGTTTGCCAGTCCACGGAAAAAAGTGCGGTAAACCTCCCGGTCTTCGCCGCCAACCAAAAAACTGTGCTGAAGATATTGGATGACTCCCGCCAGTTCATAAGACAATGCAACGTTCAGATACTCTAACAATTCCCTGCGCGCCATGGTTTTCTCCCTCTTGATTCGAGCGTCCCGAACGCTCGTGATTGATGTTAAGTTATCGCGCCGCCATCGACGATCACGATTTCGCCGTTCATAAAACTGTTGCGATCACTGGTCATATAAGCCGCAAACTCGGCGAGCTCGGCCGGTTGCCCGACGCGCCCTTTCGATACCCAGAAATCATGCATCTGCAGAAGCCGTGGCGGCAACGTGTGACCAAGGTCGGTATCGAAAATTCCGGCCGCAATCGCATTCACAGAAATTCCGAAATTCGCGGCCTCGCGCGACAAGCATTTTGTAAAACCGATCATCGCTGCTTTCGATGTCGCGTAATGAACCGAAGTCGGCAAAGAGCGGATAGCGCCGACCGATGTTACATTCAGGATCGAGCCCTTTCGTTGCCGGATCATCTGCTTGTAAAACGGCTTCGTTACCGCAAACAGACTGTTGACGTTGGTATCGACGACCCAATCCCATGAGCGATCCGTCGTCGTTGCGAAGTTGTCGGCCTTGTTGACCGCAGCGTTGTTGACAAGAACGTCGATCGGACCCCATTTATCGAGAATTTCGCGCGCAACATGCTTCATGCCGAAACGATCGGTTACCGACGTTTTAAAACTCAGAGCCCGCCGGCCGTGAGCCTCGATCCTTCCGCGCACCTCATCAGCCAGATCGTCGCTGGAATTGAAATTGAACGCCACGTCGGCCCCCTCGCGTGCGAAAACCTCGCAGATCGCGGCTCCGATGCCGCGTGTGCCGCCCGTTACAAAAGCTCTTTTCCCTTCAAGCAACAAGGTCAAATCGATGTCTCCAAAAGCAAGTTTCGCCAGTCAGCCAACTCAAAGGAAAAGGTTAATGAAATTGGGACTGCCTGACAAGTTCGAAATGACAAAAGTCCGGATGAACAAAATTCTCCATTTTGCGTGGCATACCGATTGCTTAAGGTCATTTGAAGGCGTTTCGGCTGAAACTCCTAACTCATGCTGAAACTTATGTTTTATGCCCCCACTCGGTTCAGCTCGACGAGAAAAGTGCTTCAAATTGTCATAACGAAGTGACAAATCGTGGCGGGCGTCAGCATTTTCGGAATCGGAGAATTTCTATGATTTCACAACGCTCATCGAAAGGATTTTCGCTGATCGAGGTCATGATGGTGATCGTGATCGTCGGTTTGCTTGCTGCCGTTGCAGTCCCGTCAATGAAGAAATCGCGCGACGCGGCCAATAAGGGCGCGACCGTTGCGGTGCTTCGAACTATGCACACCGACCAACTCCAGTATTTTGCAAAGAACTCGCGTTTTGGAAGGCTCGCGGAACTCAACACGGAATTTGGCGGCACGTTCGGAACCACGATCGGAAATCGGATTTACCGCGGAAACTATTTCTTTGTCATGACGCCGTCCCCGACTGCCACCAGCCTCAAAACGAACTATCAGGTCGTCGCCTACCGGACCGATAATCGAATCTACTATCCGTCGTTTGTAATGAATCAATCCGGAAGTATCCAGGCACTTCTGCCGTAACCCAAGGAGCCCTATGAATTTTGCGATGAAGAACTCATTTGCAATCGGTAAATCTACCGCCGGCGAATTTCTCAAAAGGGCCGGTGATGTTGCGGTCAACTTTCGGGTGACTGAAAAGATCCTGAGCGAGATAGAACGGCGATTGTTTTCACCGTCTGAATCGCAGTTTGACATAGAATGCGTCAAATTGAATCTGCAGCGCCTCAAGTCACTTCCGCCCGAAACCGACTCGAGCAATTTTCTCCAGACGGAATTTGCATTGAATCAGGAGTTCAATCTTTGGCGCGCCTTTTTGGAAGAGCGCGACAAGAAGATAGAGACGTATCATCTGCGGCGATTTTTCGACACCGCAGACACCGCATTTGACGCCGCCGTGTTCGTCGCGCTGGCATATTTCTATCGTAATTCAGAGTATTTTCTAAGTCATCTCAGTAAATTCGATCTCGTGGTCACGCGGCTCTTCAGCGTCGGTAAGCCGAACTTCCGGGAACCGAAGCTGTCGCGCCGTGAGCGAACACGCAAACTAGCGGCGATGTTCGCCGGCTGGGACGGAGCAGACGGGCCGATCGCCGAACCGAACCCGTCTTCCAATGAAACCATCACAGCCCGATTTGACGAGTTTATATTCGAGGCAGAAACACTGGTCGATTTTGAAGATCTCATCCAGAGCAATATATTTGAGCGATTGAGGATCTATAAACGCGAACTCGGAAGGACCTTCTTCGAACCGGAAGTGATCGCCGTCGCCGTCGAAGCGAATCTAGTTCTTGGAAACATCTTCAATGAACTGCTTGCACGCGCGAACCAGAACCTCGGCGAAAAGCTGAATGCGTCATTTGATTTCGCCGGCGCGTTTCACGACACATCGCATAAAACTCAGGAACATGTCTCGCAGTTTCTGAAGCAGTTGCGATCGGAATCACTCTCCGATCCCGGTGAAGAAGACCTACGGCATCTTTGGGAAATTCTCGAACGGGTCTGCGGAACGTCGCAGCCGGCGGCCGATTCCGATCGTGAGTCGAACGTCGGTACGGGTTCGGCCGCCGAAACGTTGCAACACCTTGTGATGACTCTGCAAGAGCCGGAACCGGATATCAGGATGCTCCGCGAGTACACACAGAAATCGAAGTCGTTGTGGACGATTGACCTTAATGACTTCATCCGAACGGACGAACCTGAGCTTGACCGTTTCTGTCGCGATATTCTGCGCTTGATACTTTTCACCGATGAGATTTGCACTCATCGACTGACACAGCCAAAGGATGTCACGCCGGCGACTCTGAGCGAGTTGTCCGAAGCCTTTCAGGAGTCCATTCAACTCGGAAAGGTACTTGAAGACCTGATGGAGCGCCACACGGGATCGCTCCACAACCGATTGCTTGTCGTTTCCAACAAGTTCCTCGAGTCCAGACTTCGGCTCGAACGGACGATCGTCCGCTTCAGCCATAACCATTTGCCACAACAAAAGACCGAACCCGAAGATCCGATCGAGGAAACGCCGGTCATAACGGGCACGGAATACGGCGGAAATGGTGTTAGCCGTTGGCTGATGGCGTTGACGGTGGTCATCGCGCTTGCATGCGGCGGCCTTTACTTCGTCGCCGATCAGTTTGAAACGGAAACGATCAAATCTGCCGACTTTGAGGAATTGAACATCGCCGAACTTCCCGCGTCGGAGCATCTTCTCAATGCATACCGACATCAGTCAACGATCTTCGTGATTACCAA
>JBGASE010000262.1:0-3544 GCA_044229875.1 Pyrinomonadaceae bacterium
TAAGTCGGTCGAAGCAGGAGATGTTTTTGATGGGCTGGAGAGGATTTTCGAGCATCTGACGGAAAAGAAATGCTGGCGGTTGCTGTCGAACCTGAGCCGCATGCGCCGAACCCTTTCGCTCGATTTCCATGATGACGAAGGCAACCTGTTTGTCGATGTCGTCGACCCGTCGGCCGTCGACGCGCTCGCTGATCTTGAAAAAAAAGAGCGGAATTCAGAGCTGCGATCTGCGATTGAGGCACTGTCACCGCGCGAACGGCTGATGATAGCGTTCCGTTATGAAGAGGGACTGACATTCCGTGAGATATCCGCGTTCCTTTCCATTGATGAACGGGAGGCGACCAATCTTCACAAATCGGTGATTTACAAACTGCGAAAAAAAATCGCCGGTTGAGTGACTTTTGTCTGTTTGAGAACGTGGAGGATATTCATTTGAATCACGAAATCTGCCCGCCGCCGGGGGACTTGCGCAAGTTGCTATACGATCGGAGCGCCGGGCGTCCCGATCTCGAGTCGCATTTGGCCGATTGCGCCGGCTGTCGGATGTTGGTCGCCGAGTTGATAACCGAGCCGACGGCTGAGTTTCAGGCACCGGAGGGCCTTGTGCGTTCGGTTATGGAAATCGAGCTCGCGGAAGGTCGGCCGATCATCCCGGCAAGGCGAGGCAGTCGGAGCGGGGCGCATATTTTTGCGGCGGTCATCGGGATACTTGTTTTGGCGGCGGGTACATTCTATTTGCTCAATCCCGCAGGCGGTCGGGAAAAGGGCGACACGTTTCGCAGCGTTACCGGCAAATCCGCCGGCGTGACTCTCGTCGTGCCGGTAGATAATTTCATCGTCGGCGACGAGGCAGTCGAGTTTGTTTGGAAGGAAACGCCGACCGCAACGGACTACGTCGTTGTCGTATCCGATGAAAAGGGCGACGTGATCCGCGAATACGTTTCCTCATCGGCGCGAATCTCAGTTGCGTCAGCCGAAATCGGCGCCGAGAGCGGCCGACTCTATTTTTGGTACGTCAAGGCGCGATTGATTGACGGAACCCGCTTCGAAAGCGAGGTCCGACGGTTCCGACGTCGTTGATCCGTAATTGTTTCCGTGCATTTACCGTGTGGATTTCTATCAGGAAAAACCGAGCGGCGACCGCAATGGCTTTGATCGGCGTGATTGCCGCGGCGGTCGTTCTGGCGCGCGTGCCGGTCGGCCGGCGACTGATCGACGCCGCCCGCGAGTCAAGGTCCCGGTGGGAACTCCGGACGGCGATCTCTTATTATGACTGGGCCTCGCGTCTCGGCGTCGATCGGACGCGTGTCGGAATCGAACGCGCACTTTGCCTCCAGCTTGCGGGGCAGTTTGCGGCGGCGCGCATCGGACTCGAAGAGGTGATTCGCGATCCGGATTTGGATCTTGAGGCCAGAGCCGTCGCCACCAACGCGCTTGGGATCAGCCTATTCAACGAAAACCGGCCCGATCCGGCGACTGCAAGTCATGCAGAATCGGCAGAAATCGCCCGCAGTCTTCAGCTTCCAACGCTGGAGGCGGCGGCGCTCATCGGTCTTGCGAGAGTCGAATATCACCTCAAAGGGCAGTTTGATTCCGCGCAGCGGCATCTTGAGGATGCGTTGCGGATCGGACGCGCCGAGGGCGACGAAAAGGTCATCGCCGACGCTCAACGAAATCTGGGAGTCGTTTTGTGGTGGGGCAAAAGCGAAGTTGAAAGGCCGCTGACGGAATTCTACGAACCCGCGCTCTCGGCATATCGAAGGCTCGGCGATCGCCACGGTGAGTCCTCAATGCTCAGCAACATCGGACTTATCCATTCATTCCGCGGCGATCTGTACGCGCATTTGAACTTTCAGGAATCGGCCCTCGCAATCCGGGAAGAGATCGGCGATGAGGCCGGGATCGCAGATTCGTTCAAACTTCTCGGAAGCGCGTATCTCGGCGTCGGAAATGTCCGCAAAGCACGCGAGTTCTTTGAGAAGTCATTTCAGATTTCATCGCGGATCGGCTACCGTCTCAATCAGAACGAGGCCGAAACATACCTCGCCGGGTCGCTCGCCGAAACCGGCGATTTCGATGGGGCGATCCGCCTCTTCACAAACGTCTATGAGCGCGAACGGGAAAGTCCTGAGTTAGCAAAGAATCGCCTCGCATCAATTGGAAGCTGTTACCTTTTCAAAGGGGATCTCAACAACGCCCGGCAGGTTTACGAGAGCGTCCTTGCTGCCGAATTACGGAACGGCCGGCGCGATATGCGGACCTTGTCGGCTGCGTATGTGTTCCTTGCCGAGACGAACATGCGACTCGGCGACAGGGAAAACGCCCGCCGATACCTGGCCGGCGCGGCCGAATTAAATCGGGTCGGACGGGCGTTGGTTCGCGGAACACTCAGCTATTACGTGACCCAGGCCGAGTTCAGCCTCGAAGGCGGCGATCCCGCCGGCGCGAGGCAGTTTCTAACCGAGGCTGCTGACGTGGAATCGGAGTTGTTTGCAAACAGCGGAACAAACGTGGTCAATTCACCTCATCGGCGCGACTATGACCGGCTGTTCAATTTGCTCTTCGGAAAGTTGAACGATCCCGAACTCGGGCTCCGTTTCCTGGAGAACCGAAGATTCAGGTCATTCAGGAATTTTGTTGTGCGTTCGGGAACCCTGGCTTTCACGCAACCGCCCCATGAGAGGTTCGGCAAGTCCGGAAAACGGCTCGCTGACAGCGAACCGAAACCGGGTCCGGGATCCGATTACTCGGAACTCGAGAATCGCGACTTCCGATTCCGTTTATCGCACGGAATCGTCAAGGTCTTTGCAAACGATACGCCTCCAGATCCGAAGATCCTTCAAAGCACGCTTGATGCCGACACCGCCCTGGTCGAATATGTATTTGCCGGCGAAAACGTCTACGTGGCAGTCATGACACGCGAAGGAGTGCGTGGAATGCGATTGCCGGTAACGCGCGCTTCGTTAGAGAACAAGACTCTCCTCCTTCGATCAAGGATCATGGCCCCGGGTGGCGGCGATGAATGGCGGCCTATCTCCGCAAGCATTCACGAAGCTATCATCGCACCGCTTTTCACGCTCCTTGATCTCGAAACCGTTTCCCGCATCGCGATCGTTCCCGATGGAATTCTTCATCAATTGCCGTTTGCAGCCCTTGTCGGGGCTGACGGCCGCTTTTTGATCGAGTCTCTGTCGGTGTTTTTTCCGCCGGCCGCGGCCTTTCTCGCAGGTCGAACCGAAACTCGGAAGAACAGTGGTCTGATCGCGTTTGGGATCGATGAGATCGCATCTATGAAGCGCTTGGAGTTTGCTGAAACGGAGTCTGGCCGCGTTGCCGAAATGTTCGCCGGAACCGCCTACCTTGGCCGGTCCGCAACCGAATCGGAGTTCAAACGGCGCGCTCCGACCGCCGGAATCGTTCATCTCAGCACTCACGGAATTGCCGAATCCGAGATGCCGTTGCTGTCGCGCCTGATTCTGGTTCCGGAGGGTGAGGAAGACGGCATCCTCACCGTTCGTGAGCTCTTGGGTCTCGGGTTGGAGGC
>JBGASE010000263.1:0-3538 GCA_044229875.1 Pyrinomonadaceae bacterium
GCGAAGCGACGATCACCATGAATCCGAGCGTCACGAAATAGCCATAGGCGGTCTTGAGCTCCGGCATGTTCTCAAAGTTCATGCCGTAGATCCCGGCGATCAGCGACAGCGGCAGCATGATCGTCGAAATCAGCGTCATGACTTTCATGACGTCATTGGTTTTGTTGGCGATAACGCTGAAATGAATATCGAATAGCCCCGAGATCAGATCACGGTAGTTTTCTGACAAATCCGAAATGCGCTGCAGGTGATCATGGACGTCGCGGTAAAACGGCAGGATGTTCTCGGGAATCTGATGAAACTCGCCGTGTGAAATCCGGTAGAGGACATCGAGCTGGCGGGTCGAGATCCGACGCAATCGCGCGACCGCCCGTCTCAGATCCATGATTTCTTCAAGCACGACGTTGTTCGATTTCTGCATAAGAAAAACGCGTTCTTCAAGCGCGTTGATCGTGTTGTCGAAGTCGTCGATGACCGGCATGTAGAGATCGACCAGTTGATCGAGAATCTGATGAAGCAAATATGCCGCACCGCGCTGGCAGGAATAGGAACTTGAGCGGATCAGCTGTTTGACCTTTTCAATGCTCCTGAAATTCTCGTGATGGTAGGTGACGACGAAATTCCGGCCCAGATATCCGTCAAGTTCCTTGGTCACGAAATTCGTCGAATTCGTCTCGGTCTTGACACCGTGAACGATGAAATAGAGGTAGTTTTTGTAAGCTTCGACCTTCGGCTGATTGCGCGTTTCGCGGCAATCCTCGACCGTCAGATAGTGAAACTTAAAGATTTCCGACAGAACGCGTTCAGCCGCTTCGATCTGCTCCGATGTCTCGGCGTTGATGTCGACCCAAACGAGATTTTCGTCGTCTTCAAGCAACGCCGGCAGGTCCGTTGGTTCGAATCCCTCTTCAATTGCGTCCGCTCCGTCACGGTAAACTAGAATATCGATCATTAAGACGCTTTGCGGCCGTGCGGCCGCGACCCCCGAAAATTTGAACCCGGCGGCTTCGCCGCGCGTAAGACGCAATGATAATCTTTACTTGCAAAATATGAAAGAACAAACGGTTACGCTCAAGGTCGACGGCGTTTCGAAGCGGTTCGGCGATTTTTCCGCCGTCGAAAATCTGAGTTTCGAGGTCCGATCGGGGCGGGTTTTCGGATTCCTCGGACCGAACGGCGCCGGAAAAACGACGACGATCCGGATGATCGTCGGAATTACGGCGCCCGACAACGGCGGCATACGGCTTTTCGAGCGGCCGATCGACGACGCATCCCAGAACCGCATCGGCTATCTGCCCGAAGAGCGCGGACTTTACAAAAAGATCAAGGTTGTCGAACAACTCCGTTATTTCGCGGCGCTTAAGGGGATTTCGCGGCGGACCGCCGATCGCGGAATCGACTTCTGGCTCGAACGCATGAACCTCGCCGAATGGAAGAACAAAAAGACAAGCGATCTTTCAAAAGGAATGTCGCAGAAGATCCAGTTCATCGCAACCGTATTGCACGATCCGGAACTGCTGATCCTCGACGAGCCTTTTTCGGGGCTTGATCCGGTCAATGTCGAATTTCTGATCGAAGTCGTTTCGGAACTCAAGGCGCAGCAGAAAACGATCATTTTTTCAACGCACCTGATGGAAACCGCCGAGCGTCTTTGCGACGACATCATTCTCATCAATAAAGCGCGAATGGTGCTTTCGGGAACTCTCCGCGAGGTCAAGGCAAGCTTTGGCTCGAATCTGATCGCACTTCGTGCCGACGGCGCCGATGCGGTTGTCGGCGACTCCAAACTTGTCGCGAAATCGATGGCTCATTCGGACGAAACGGTGATCGTCCTCGCGCCAGGAGTCGATGAACAGCTCTTGCTCCGCAAGCTCGTCGAAAGCGGCGCGCGTGTCAGCAAATTCGAAAAGATCGAGCCGAGCCTCAACGACATATTTATTGAGAAAGTAACCGAAAAATCGGCCGAGAACGCCGCCTAACGACATGAAAAAGTTCCTTGCAGTTGTCAGACACGAGTACCGGAAGATCGTCATGAAATGGACGTTTCTCGCCGGCACGCTGCTATTTCCGCTGATTGCCGCCGGTTTTGCGTTTGTTCCCGCGATAATCTTTTCGATCAAGGGTGAACCGACCCGGATCGCGATCATCGACCGTTCGGGACGCATCGAAATGCGTCTTCGCGAAAATCTGACGCCAGCGAAACTGGAAGAGCGCGCCAAGAAAGCGGCAGCCGATTCGATGACGAGGATCGAACCGAATCAGGAAGAGAAGATGAAACGCGATCTGTCGCAGTTTCAGCAGTCGTTCAGGTTCGTCGAATTCGATATCCGTGACAAATCGGACGAACAGGTGCGGACCGAACTCGGCCAGCGCGTCATCAACGGCGATCTTGACGCCTATCTGATCATTCCAAAGGATTACGGATTGTCCGAGTCGAAATTCGAATTCTATTCACGCAAATCCGGCGATTTCATCATGAACGAGACGCTCAAGGACGCGCTCGACGACGCCGTCCGCTCGCAGAGACTCGCGGACGCGAACATCAGCGAAAAGGAGCTTGAGAACCTGAGCCGCAAGGTCAATTGGGATGTCATCAAGCTCGACGAAAAGGGCGAAGCGCAAAGCGACGGCGGCGGATTTTTTGCCGGATTCGCGATCGCGTTCATGATCTATCTCAACCTTGCGATCTACGGACAGATGATCATGTCGGCGGTCGTCGAGGAAAAAGAAACACGGATCGCCGAAATACTTTTTTCGTCGGCACGGCCGTTCCAGCTTCTGATGGGCAAACTTGTCGGCGTCGCGCTCGCCGGCCTGACGCAGTTCGCGATCTGGGTGATATCGGCGGCGGTACTACTGGCTTTCATCGCCCCGGTTCTGATGGCTTCTGGACTCGATATCCCGCTGCCGCAGATCACGCCGTTCGCGATCGTGCTGTTTCTGATCTATTTCGTCATCGGATTTCTGATCTACGCGTCGATCTTCGCGCTTATCGGATCGATGGTGACGACGGTTCAGGAAGGCGGACAGTTTGCGTTCATTCCGGTGATGCTGATGCTGCTCGGGTTCTACTTCAGCTTTGCGGTCATCCGCGATCCGAATTCGACGCTTTCGTTCTGGGCGTCGGTCGCGCCGTTTGTCGCGCCGATGACGATGCCGGTGAGGGTGATCCAGGAAATGCCGCCGCTCTGGCAGATCGGGCTGTCGATCGTCGTCAATTCGCTGGCGATCGCGTTTACCGTCTGGATCGCGTCGAGGGTTTACCGGATCGGGATGCTGATGTACGGAAAACGGGCGACGATTCCCGAAGTCCTGCGCTGGATAAGGATGCGTTGATGGCGATCGAAATCGAGAAAAAATATCGGATCGATCCGGCCCGCGCGGTGTTGATCGAAGCCACGCTCAACGAATTCGGGGCCGAATTTCAGGGCACCGGCTTCGAGGTGAATGTGATCTACGGCGGCGGAAGACTCGACGCCGACGGTGCCGTGCTTCGTATCCGGCATCTCGCGACGGGATCGACGCTAACCTACAAACG
>JBGASE010000264.1:0-3499 GCA_044229875.1 Pyrinomonadaceae bacterium
TTTCCGGCCGCTACGAGATCGCGGTCCTTGACGTCATGCTGCCGAAGATGAACGGATTCGACGTTCTTCGCGAGCTCCGCAAGACTTCGGGATTGCCGGTTCTGATGCTTACCGCGCGCGGTGACGACATGGAACGGATCGTCGGACTTGAGATCGGTGCGGACGATTATCTTTCGAAACCGTTCAATCCGCGAGAGTTGGTGGCACGCCTGCGTGCGATCCTGCGGCGCGCGCGGGTCGAAGCCGATGCGCGGGCGGCAAGTGCCGAACTCCTGGTTGCCGGCGATCTGGAGATTGCGCCGGGTGCCCGGACGGCGAAGATCGCGGGACGTGAGATCGTTCTGACAGCCGTCGAATTCGAACTTCTCGCTGCGCTTGTCGCTGATGCCGGAAATACCGTCCGCAAAGAAGATCTCAGCCGCAAAGTGCTCGATCGCGATCTCTCGCCGTTTGACCGAAGTCTCGACATGCACATCAGCAATCTCCGCAAGAAACTCGGCCCGCGCGACGACGGAACGGATCGGATCAAGACCATCAGATCGGTCGGCTATATTTACACGCTCGTTTGAAGATGAATCTGTTCGTCAAAATATTTCTTTGGTTTCTGGCGGCGATGGCGCTGATGGTCGGCGTCGCCCTTTTTCTGACATGGGGACTTCAGTCGGATCCGTTCATTTCGCGATTTCAGAACAGCGCCCGCAATCAGATCAGATTTCATGCCGATACGCTCGGACCGATTATCGCGCGTGACGGAATGGACGGTGCCGAGCGCTTTCTCGAACGGCTGAACGGATTTGAGCCGATCCGCGGCGCCGCATTGATCGATCGTGAACGGAAAACCCTGATTGACAAGGGATTTCGGAATTCGGCGAGTATTGTAATCGACCGCGCGTTCGATTCGGATCAGGCCGAATCCGATTTCTCGCCTGGAACCGAAACGGTGATCGCATCGCGCGTCTTGGTTGGCGACGGACGCGTCTACGTCCTCGCGGTTCATTGGTCGCGGCCGCTGCCACCGCCGTTTTTGGGGGAACCGCGCGTCAGATATCTGCGGCTTCTCGGATTGCTGATCACCGCGATCCTCGTCTGTTACGCACTGGCCCGCTATCTGACCTCGCCGATCGTCAAACTCGGAACGGCGGCACGTGAGTTTGCAGCCGGAAACCTGACGACGCGGGTCGCCGGAACGATCGGCAAACGCCGAGATGAATTCGGCAAACTAGCGGCGGATTTCGATGAAATGGCCGAGCGGATCGAATCGCTTCTGACCAGCGAAAAACGTCTGACGCGCGACATTTCGCATGAACTCCGATCGCCGCTGGCGCGAATGAACGTCGCGCTCGGGCTGGCGCGCAAAAAGGCCGGTGATGAGGCGGTTCCGATCCTCGACCGGATCGAGAAGGAGGCCGAGCAACTGAACGAAATGATCGGCAAGTTGCTGACGTTGTCAAAGCTTGAGCGCGGCACCGACGATATCTCGATGGTCCGGATCGATCTTTCGAAATTGATGCGCGATATTTCCGCTGACGCGGAGTTCGAGGCCGTCGCCAATGACCGAATGGTCCGATGCGAAATCGGTGCCGAATGCCGCATCATCGGAAGCGAGTATTTGTTGCGGAGCGCGGTCGAAAATGTTGTCCGTAACGCGGTTCGCTACACTCAAAAGGGAACTTCGGTCGATGTTTCGCTGAAGTTGGATAATGAAACCGCCGCGATCTCGGTAGAAGATCACGGCGACGGAGCCCCTGACGGGGAACTGGAGAATTTGTTCCGACCGTTTTATCGGGTCGGCGAGGCGCGTGAACGGCGCTCGGGTGGCGTCGGACTCGGACTCGCGATCGCCCGGCGTGCGGTTATCGTGCATCACGGCTCGATCGTCGCCGAAAATACGGGCACCGGCCTCAAAGTCACGATCAAACTGCCCCTAAACGACGAGCGTCGATAAATGACTTGACCGACAGCGCGACGAACGCGAGACAAATGATCGCCGTCACGAATTGCGACGCAACGGCAAGCGGTCGTTCGGCTGTTCCGGCGAATAACGAAGCGAGTTTTGCAACGCTCGAAACCGTCGCCGCAAATCCCAGCAAACCGACAAGTACCGCCGCATGCATAATGTGCTTGCGCAGATTGTCTTTCGTCTTCGCGATCCAACCGAGCCCGGCAAGGATCAGTCCGAGAACGGCTGGAATCAGTGCCGTTACGACTTTTGAAACCGGTTCGCCGGCCGGCAGCGTCGAAAACGCGTACCCGAAACCGGCAAGTCCGACAAGAATCAGCAATGCTCCGCACATGATCGCAGTTGATGGCATAAGTTGTTCACCCCTTGAAAAAAGTTGATTGAATACACGTTACCAAATCGGCGCGGATAACCCAAAGCGGATCACTCGCCAAGTTCCTTCGAAAGTTTGTCCGCCAGCGACTTGTTGACTTGCTCCAGTTTTCTGATCTGTTGCCGGACCGCGATCTTGTTTCCGAGCGCGATATAGGTCCGGCCCATTTTGTAGTAAGCGTCCGCGTTTTCAGGTTCGAATCCGGGGATCTTGCCATAGTGGACGATGGCGACGTCGAATTGTCTGACAGCAAAATATGCATCGCCGAGCGCCATCAGTTTTTCGACGGATTTCGGATCAAGCCGCGATGCCTCGCGGAAATGCTCGATCGATCCGGCGGCGTCATTGCGGTCGCTTCGGATCTTCCCAAGATAAAAATGAGCGTCGGCGTTTTTCGGTTCGGAAGCCGCGACCTCCTTGAATCCGGCCTCGGCGCGGTCCAGATCCTTCGATTTGTATGCCGCCAATGCGTCGTCGAATGACACGGTCTTTTTCTCCGTCGCCGGAGAAGCCGACGCGGCGGCAATCGGCGACGATTCGGGCCGCGGTCGAGGCAAGTCCTTTTTCCCTACATCAAAACAAGATGCCGCGAGAACGGCCGCGCCGGTCAGGATCAGCGATTGTATTTTGGATTTCATTGTTTGTTGACTCGCCGAGTCCGACCGACGCGCTATTTCCGCATCGCGGCGATCATCGCTTCGATCTCACTTTTCAGATGATCAGCCACGGCGGCGTAAATCTGCTCGTCCGAAAGACCGTCAGTGACGACATCACGGGCATAGAACGGTTTCCCGAAGCGGATTTTCACCTTTGCCGGACGAATCCTCATCGAATTGCGAGGCCAGACTTTGTAAACTCCGTCGAGCGCGACCGGAACGATCGGCATCGAGAGTTCCGTCGCAAGGATCGCGGCACCCTTTTTGAATTCGTGAAGTTCACCGTCGAACGCGCGTTCGCCCTCAGGGTAGATATTGAGAATCTTCCCGTGCCGTAACCCGATTGCGCCGGCTTTCATCGCCTTCATCAAATGCGTGTCCGGATTGACCGGAACCGTCTGGACCATCCGCGCGACCCATTGCATGAAACGGCTCTCGAAAAATTCGCTCGCGCCGACATGAAAAATCCGTTTGAAAACTGAATACGGATAAGTTGAACACACCACGAAC
>JBGASE010000265.1:0-3472 GCA_044229875.1 Pyrinomonadaceae bacterium
GATGCAGCGCGCGGCCGAAGGATGCGGCGAAAGAACGATCGTGTTGCGTGATTTGATCGCGATGACAATCTTGAAAATTGCTGTTGACGTCGGATTGGTCGACGGAATGATCGCCGCGACGACCCCGCGAGGGCTTGCGATCTCGACGACGCTGCCATGGTCGGCAACTACGCCGACCGTTTTAAGATCCTTGAAATGATTCCAGACATCTTCGGCGGCAAAGCGATTTTTCTCGCGCTTGTCATCCGCCTTACCGAATCCGGTTTCATCATGCGCCATTTGACCGAGCCGCGCCGATTCAAACAGTGCAACGCCGGCCATCGCGGCGCAGATCCGGTCGATCTTTTCCTGATCGAACCGCGACACCTGTCCAAACGCCAGAAACGCGGCGTCAACCGCATCCCGCGCTTCCTGTTGTGAAATCAGGTCTTTGTGCTCGGACATCTGAAAAACAAATACGGCCGGCAGCGGCGCGTTTGAAACAACACACGCATCGGCCGACCGTTAGAGGCACCAACTATTTCCCGGTCTTACCTTCTCCCGAGCCGATCTGGCGTCCGCCGCCCTTGAGCGCTTTTTCGTCAGGTGAATATCCGACTGCGCCGCCCTTCGGCAGGCATTTCTCAACTTCACCGTGCGGCCGCGGAATGACATGGACCGAAATCAGTTCACCGACTCGCCGTGCGGCGGCGGCTCCGGCATCGGTCGCGGCCTTGACCGCACCGACATCGCCGCGGACAAAAATCGTGACATAACCGGCGCCGATGTATTCCTTTCCGATCAACTGGACATTGGCGGCTTTGACCATCGCATCGGCGGCTTCGACGGCACCGACAAATCCTTTGGTTTCGACCATTCCAAGTGCTTCAAGACTCATTTTTGACTCCCCTTTGAGTAAAAGATTTTTCAATTCTAATACAAGACTTTACGAAAGGCTAAACGTACCACGCGATGACTTTCGAAAGCAAGCAACAGAACCGACAAAAAGCGTTGAAACGATTGACATTCGCGGAACAACAAAGATATATTTCAACATTAAGTTTTGCCCTTATTTTTCCGTTTTTTTGTTCAGGTTGCGGCGCTGAAATCGGGCCTGAAATGGATCACATAAATGTCACAATCTCTTGGTGAAAAACTGAGGCTGGCGCGCGAAGAGCGAGGCATCTCAATCAGCGAAGTTGCTGAGCAGACGCGGATCTCAGCCCATTACCTTCAGTGCATCGAAAATGATGATTACCGGACGTTGCCGGGCGGGATTTTCAACAAGGGATTTGTTAAGTCGTACGCGAAATACGTCGGGGTCGATGAGCAGGAAGCACTTCAAGACTATGCACGCATCGTTGACCAGACTGACGGCGGTGCAGACGATTCGAAGTCGTACAAACCGGAGGTATTGACTGACGACCGTGCGTCGTCGTCGCTGATTCCGACGGTGATCATCGCCGTCATTATTCTTGGACTGATGACCTGGGGCTTGCTGAAACTCGTCGATTACATCCAGAATCAGCCTCCGGCGGCGAATCTGCCGGTCGCAGCAACGAATGCCAATACGTCCGCGCCGCAGGCGAACTCGAACACCGCGATCCAGTCGACGAATCCTGTAGCGACCAACGAGATCAAGGTCGAGTTCAAGGCGGTGAGCGAAAAAGTGTCGGTTGAAGCGACGGTTGACGGTCGCAAGGCGAGCAAGGAAGTTTCGCCGGAGACACCCGAGAATTATGTCGCGCTCGAGAGCCTGAGACTTCGGTATTACCGTGGATTTGCGGACAAGGTCCAGTTGACGATCAACGGAAAAAGCATCGCCGCGCCGGCCGCGCCGGCCAAGGGGAACGGCATAGAGTTTGAGATCAACAAGGCGAACATCGCCCAGATCGTGCAGACCGGCCAGATCGTTTTGATCGATCCGGCGGCGGCAAACTCAAACACGGCGGCAAACGTCAACGCGGCCCGCTGAACGGATTTTTGAACCGATACGGAACCGAGGCAATTTGAACCAGCGAAAGCGCGCCCGCAGCAGTTGCGGGCCTTTTTGTTAAGAAATGACCCGCACCGACGGGACATATACCGCAATTATGTTGATTGAAGAAATTACCGAAGGACTGACCTTTGACGACGTTCTCCTGATCCCGGCTTATTCCGACGTTTTGCCGGCCGAAACCGACACGCGAACGAAGTTCTCGCGTTCGATCGAACTTCAGATCCCGTTGTGTTCGTCGGCGATGGACACCGTGACCGAGGCAAATCTTGCGATCGCGCTTGCGCAGCAGGGCGGGATCGGCGTGATACACAAGAATTTCTCGTTCCGCGAGCAGGCTGAAGAGGTCGACAAGGTCAAACGATCGGAAAGCGGAATGATCGTCGACCCGGTAACGATCCGCGACAACGCTCTTGTTTCCGAAGCGCTCGACATCATGGAGCGTTACAAGATCAGCGGCGTTCCGGTCGTTGATGTCAGCGGATTCCTCGTCGGGATCATCACTAACCGCGATCTTCGGTTCGAAACCCGCTTCGACATCCCGGTATCGGAAGTCATGACGCCGCAGCCGTTGGTCACGGTCCCGGTCGGAACGACTCTCAACGAAGCCAAGGTCAAGCTTCAGAAACACCGCATTGAGAAACTGCTCGTCGTCGACGACGACGGCCACCTCAAAGGACTCATCACGGTCAAGGACATTCAAAAAGCGATCCGTTATCCGAACGCCGCCAAGGACGATCTCGGTCGATTGAGGGTAGCGGCCGCGATCGGCGCGACCGGCGACTTCCTCGAACGCGCCGCCGCGCTCGTTGAATCGCGGGCCGATGCAATCGTCATCGATACCGCGCACGGACATTCATCGCGGGTAATCGCCGCCGTGCGGCAGGTCAAAGACCGATATCCCGAAATTGAAGTCGTCGCCGGAAACGTTGCGACGGCCGATGCCACGCGCGCCCTGATCGACGCCGGCGTCGATGCGGTCAAGGTCGGTATCGGTCCCGGTTCAATCTGCACGACACGCGTCGTCACCGGCGCCGGCGTTCCGCAGATCACGGCGATCACCGAATGCGTCAATGCCGCGAAGGGATCGGGCGTTCCGGTGATCGCAGACGGCGGTATCAAATATTCGGGCGATTTTGCGAAGGCAATCGTCGCCGGAGCGGATTCAGTGATGATCGGATCGCTCTTTGCCGGAACCGAGGAAGCTCCGGGCGAAGTGATCCTCTTTCAGGGACGATATTTCAAGTCATACCGCGGAATGGGTTCGATCGGCGCGATGAAGCGCGGTTCAAGCGACCGCTACGCGCAGGAAGGAACGGTTTCGGATTCGAAATATGTTCCGGAAGGAATCGAAGGCCGCGTCGCATACAAAGGCTCACTGGCCGATATGGTGACGCAGCTCGTCGGCGGACTCAAAAGCGGCATGGGTTACACCGGCTGCCGGAACATCGCCGAGATGCAGACCAACGCCAGATTCATCCGGATCACATCGGCCGG
>JBGASE010000266.1:0-3463 GCA_044229875.1 Pyrinomonadaceae bacterium
CAATTTTCTCAATTCGTCAGTGAACTCGGTGTGCGGAAGCTGTCTGAACATCTCGTCGATCGTTTCTCGGATTGACTCGTCAAGCTTGACGTATCCGACCGGAAGATTGTCGAAGCACCGTTTCGGTTCATTCCGGAACTCAGCCAGATCGCCTGCCTTGTTGACCGCGAAAGTGTTTGAAACTTCAAGAAAATCGTGATCCTCGGTGGCGATCCAAAACACCGGAACTGCATTGAATCCGCGACCGCGAAGACATTCGGCATGTTTGACGGCGGAAAGTGCCTTATAGATAGTGTACAGCGGCCCGGTGAAGAGCCCAGCCTGCTGTCCGGAGACAATCGCGACGCAGTCTTTCTCGCGGAGCAGTTCGATATTCCTGATCGTCGCCTCGCTTGCGCCTGCCGCCCGGTTTGCCTCATCAAGAACGTCGCAGAGCGCATCGCGATCGACGACGTAATTTGCAAGGACGTCGTCGATCCGTCCTGAAATATCGGTATGTCTCTCGATTGCGTTCGGATAGAATTCCCGAAGGGACAGCGGATCGGTCTGGTATTGAATAAAAAGTCTTGACTGGTGCGGTACCTCGGAAAACGGCAGACTTTCGGTTCCGAGTGTTACATTGCCCGTCGGGCAGGGACAGACGATTTCGTGTTTCACCTAAAAATTCAGCTCCTGTGTTGTTCGATTATAGATTCTGACGGGCGATTTGAAAATAAGGCTAATCGAAGTTTTTGGAAGTTAATGCCGATTCCGGCGCACCGACCCGATAAACGGACAACGGCCGGCAGGATTCAACTCCCCGCCGACCGTTAACTTCCATAATCCGATCTTCGCTCTAGTTGCCGGTAACCGTGACCCGCGGCCGGGTGTCGGTCGATGCCGACTCGGCCGGGGCCCGTTCAAAGCGATAAACGCCGGATGAATGACTCGCGGCATAGATCCGGTCGGGGTTGGACGGATCGAAGATCATCGACCAAACGCGGCGTGTCGGAAGCTTCAACTCTTTGGGGTCAACGCGTTTCCAATCATCGCCGGCGTTGGCCGTGTAATAAATCCCGCCATCGCTTTCGAGCGAACTCGAAACGAATACTTCGTTGGAATTCGTCGGATTGACCAAAATGCTGGTGTAGTTTCCGAGAGGCAGATTGCCGCCGCGGCGGCGCCAGGTCTGCCCTCCGTCACGCGAAAGATAAAATGTTTGTGATGTTCCGACGTATACGACATCACCGTTCTTCGGATCCGTTTGAATCGAACTGATCGGAACATCGGTCGGAATAGTCGGCGCCGTCGACCACGTCTTGCCCGAATCGTGGCTGATCAAAAGTCCGGCACGATCGGTTCCGGCGTAAATCGTTCCGGGCTTCGACGCGTTCGCGTGAACAACGTAAATGTTGCGCGAAACACCCGGCCCGAAACTGAGTTTCTCCCATCCTTTCGATGGGTCGTACGAGCGGAAAAGCCCCGAATCTGTGCCGGCCAGAATTCCGTTTTTGCCGTCTTCCGTATGCGCCAGAACTTTGATCTTCTCCTGAATCACCGGGACCATAACCGGTCCGGGCGCGACCGGCGGAGTCTTTACAGCAGATTTCTTTGCCGGCGCTTTGCGGGTTGTCGTCACGGTCTTTTTTGCCGCGGCAAGCCGTGACCATGAGTTGCCCCGATCGATCGACTTGAAGAGGCCGAGATTCGTTCCCATGTAAAGAATGTTGGCATCTTTCCGATCCTGGATCATTGCATAGGGCGAGGTCCGAATGACGTCATAACTCTTCGGTTGATACCACGTCACACCGGAATCGTCGCTGATGAAAACAAAACCGCCGCCGGTTGCCGTGTTGCGCGTCGTCGCGTAGATCCTGTTCGGCCGCTCTGAATCGGCGGTCAGGGTGTACGCGAACCGGCTCGAAAAATTCTTATTGGTCTGTTTGAATGTACGCCCGAGATCTGTCGAGACCATAACGCCGTAATTGTTGGTTCCGATGAACACACGATTCGGGTCATCGGGATGGACGGTGATCGAATTGATCTCGAGATCTTTTTGCGTCGTTATCGCCCATGATTTCCCGCCGTTTGAAGACATCCAGAAACCCTCGGTCGTCGCCGCGTAGATGACGCCCGGCATTGACGGATGCTGCAGGATGTCGCGCGTCCGACGCGACTGGGACGGAATCCCCTGGATCTTCGCCCATTTCTCGCCCTTGTTGTACGACTCATAAATACCGGAACACGCTGATGCGACGATGTGATTCGGATCGCGCGGATCAACAGTGATCGCGAAAACGTCCGAGTCATCGATCATCCCGTCCTTGATTAAGCGCCAGTTCTTGTCGCCGTCGGTGGTTTTGTATGCACGCCACCATGTGCCGGCATAAATGATGTTCGTGTCGGTCGGATCAATGGCCAATGAATCGATGTTGATCGGGTTCGTTTTCGAGTCGAATTTCTTCCAGTCGTCACCCGAGTTTTCGGACTTCCAGGCGCCATCAACGGTCCCGACAATGATCAGGTTCGGATCCTTTGTCGACTGAACCATCGCATGTATCGACTCATTCTTCAGCTCTTTCGATTCTTTCCACGTCTTGCCGCCATCGGTTGACTTAAAGAAACCGCCCGGCATTTTGTGGCGATGGCCTGATGTATAGATGATGTTCGAATCACGGGAATCGATCATCAGTTGGTCGAGCACGAGCAAGGGTCGGTTGAAATTGACGAGCAACTCCCACGACTGCCCGCCATCGGCAGAAGTATGAACCTGTCCGTCAAGCGTGCTCGCATACAGCCGGCTCTTGTTTCGGGGATCAACCGCGATGACGCGGACGTCACCTCCGCTCGGACCAACAATATCCCAGGCATTCAGCTTGAGCGGAGAATTAGGAGGTGTTGCCGGCGAACTGACCGTCAATACGAACGCAATCGCGGCAACGCCGATAAATGTCGATAGCAGCTTTACAATTCTCATATTCTTTATCTTCGCAAACAGACGGTGTTGAAACCGATGCGGATCCATGAGCCGTCACTTGTGATGACGTAAATTCCCGTATCTGTTGCTTAAAATCCGTCTCCTGAGTTGAAAGGACCGATCGGCCCAAGCGCCGGACCAACCCGCCAACCGCTATTCGAACCGCTCGGACAATTGTTTAACAACACGCGATAAGCAAAGAAAACGGGCGGGACCTTGCGGTTCCGCCCGTTTTCTGAAGTTTGCGTCTCTGATCGAAACGCAAGTCTATGGTTTACGGATTCGGATTGTCAGCACCCGGCGGCACGATCCAGAACTTCGTCCAGACTCCTGCTCCGTTCGGGTTTGCACCACCGCGGACCATCGTCACACGACTCGGATCGTATTTGCGGAACGAGATCGCATCTCTGATCTGCTTCTCGCGTGCTGCGACTTCCTTGTCGGTTCCGTAGTTGATGATATAACCCTGCGCGTTCGGATTGTTTCCGAGCGTGATGTAGAGCGCAT
>JBGASE010000072.1:0-15690 GCA_044229875.1 Pyrinomonadaceae bacterium
TCACTTCAACCATAATGGCCGAAGATCAATTTCGAACTGATCTCGTCGCAAATCGCCTGATCAAGACATTCCC
The DNA here is from genome assembly GCA_044229875.1 of Pyrinomonadaceae bacterium. GTDB lineage: Bacteria > Acidobacteriota > Blastocatellia > Pyrinomonadales > Pyrinomonadaceae > JAFDVJ01. The sequence continues at coordinate 74 of JBGASE010000072.1, forward strand.
AAGTCAATCAGTGCAAATAAACCTTGAACCGAAGGGCATGACGTAGCCGCGCTGACCGTCAAGCGACGGAACTCGGTCGATCTTCTTGAGCCCCATCCGCGAAACCTGCTCACCCGGCAACCCTGTCATGATCCGCACATTGAACTGCTCGGTCTTTTCGCGAAGGCTCCATGCCGTCTGACCGTTAACCTCGTACTTATCAGACAGTAATTCGGCGATGCCGGATGAACTCGAAGCTTCAAACCACTTGGCAAAATCGCTTCGCCCGAAACCGTCGGAACATTCGGCGAGGAGGATAATCGTCCCGCCGTCGAGACACGCTGCGGCGGCCGCATCGAGGGCCTTGTGCGCCTGGATCAGGTTCACGTCGTACGGCGCTCCGCCGCAGCTGACAACCACGATCTCACGCTTTTCCGTAATTCTGATCCGATGATCGGATGAGTACCGATCACAAGCCGCCCGATGCGCTTCGATCCAATGACCACAGAAAACATCGGTCGGATGACCGTGATCATCGACCGTTGCGGTAATCGAAAATGAAGGTGAAACCTGCGCCGCAATACGTTCAAAGGCTTCATGCACCGCATTGCCTTCAAGCAACCCGGGGCCGACGCCGGCACGCCTCGAACCGATTTCGAAATCAAAAGCCAGCCGATGAGTCGCCGCAATCGTCCGCGCCGAAGCCAGTCCCGGACAGATCAATTTCCGTCCGCCGGTAAAACCGGCAACGTAATGAAAATTCACACCTCCAATAATTACGACGTGATCGAAGTTGGACAGCTCACGATTCAACTCGACCGGGATACCGTCGATCTCGCCAAACGACACGAATCGGTCCGAATCGAAACCGGCCGAGCGCATCAGGTCGCGGGCACTGTGATCTATTGTCTTTATCCGCTGGAAAATGAACGGCGTCAGAAGGGACTTCTTTTCGTCCGGCGTTACCTGCCGATGAATGCCGGTCGCGAAAATAATCGAGATCTCGTACGGCATCGTGCCGTTGGCTATCAAGCGTCGGACAAGGAGATTCACGATCGAGTCGCAAGCCGTTCGGCGGGTCGCGTCAGGGACGACGATCAGTACCGATTCACCCGATGAAACGACTTCCTCGATCCGCTCGGAACCAATCGGACGATCGAAACGACCGCCGATCTCAGCATCGGTCAACGGTGTTGCATGGAGATCTCCGCCGATCACGTCAAACGAGCCGGGAACGTCGAGATCTATTTCCGAATTTCCGTAACGAAGCGATAGCGGCATATCAGCGTGAACCATTGGCAGCCTTTACCTTCAACTCAGAGTCGAAGCAGTTGGCGCCCGAAAAACAAAGATGTTCGGCGTCGGTTTCGTCGCCGATCGGTTCAAGCTGGATCGTGACGTGATCAATCCCGAACGAATCGTGCAATCGGCTTCGCAAGTTTCCGAGCAGTGCCTTTTGGGAGATGTCGTCCTCGTGAAGGACATGAACACTCAACGCGTCGATGCCCGACGTAATGGTCCAAAGATGAAGATCGTGCACGTCGGCAACACCGTCCGTTTCCCGCAGCACTTCTTCGACGGCGGCAAGATTGATATGAGCCGGCGTCCCTTCAAGCAGAACGTTGACCGAGTCGCGGATCAGGTTCCAGGCGCCGAAAATAATGATCGCGCTGATGATCAGACTTCCGACAGAATCAGCCCAGGTCCAACCGAAAGCGATGATCAATGCGCCGGCGACAATTGCCGCAACGGATCCAAGCGCGTCTCCGACAACGTGGAGCCACGCACCGCGGAGATTCAAGTCGTGACTGTGATCGCCGTGAAGGAGTTTGGCGCAGAATAGATTGACGATTAGTCCGCCGACGGCGACCAGGGTCATGTTCGTTCCTTTGATTTCGAGTGGAGCCGAAAACCGTTCGATCGCCTCATAAATTACAAAAAGTGAGATTAACGCAAGCGCAACGCCGTTGACGAACGCGGCAAGGATTTCGAGCCGATAGTATCCAAACGTTTTTTGCGGAGTTGCCGGTCGCGAAGCGAACCATATCGCACCGACGGTAAGCGACATCGCCGCGACGTCGGTAAACATATGACCTGCATCGGCAAGCAATGCGAGCGAATTCGAAAGCCAGCCGCCGACCGCCTCCGCAAGCATGTAGATGAAAGTCACGCCGAGCGCGACCTTTAGTTTGGTGATGCTGCGCGCGTCTCGCCGACCGTTGGAATGTGAATGATTATGCCCGATAAGGAGATGATAAAAAGGGAGACCCGCTGTTCGCAAGTCTCCCGAAAGAAGATCGTTTCTTACTGCGTGTCCCGACGCCGCTTGATCAGTTCCCGCGTGTTGATCGGGACGTTTGAGAAAAATTCGTAACCGGTCAGCGCTTCAACGGCCTTGACCGTCGTCCGGTACTGACGCCAGGGCGTGCTTGAATTCACCGGCGGCTGATTCGGAACAATGATCGCGATCGTCCGCGTCGCCTTGTTGATGCGCTCAAGATCGTTGCTTCCGTTGGGTATGATGATCACGACTTTCCACGTCACCAGCGGCACAACGATCCGGCCGGAAGCGATCGTTCCGGCGTTGCCGTGACCGCCAGAGTAAATATAGATCTCATTTCCCTGATTTGCGATCGTCCGGCAATAGTTCTCAAAGTCGTTCCAAGGCCCTTGATTGTTGGCCGCAAGCTGCGGCACGAAATTCGTCATCAGGAACGTCGCCGAATTATCCGGAATCGAGCGCGTCCTGTCGCCTGACGGACACATATGACCGCGATCGTAGCCCGATCCGGAATAATCGTTGTCCTGAACCTGATACCAGCCGGCCGGAATCGCCGGATCCGGGCGGTAATCATCCTGCCGCGGCGCGGTACCGATCCATGAACTGTCCAGCCGCCACGCGACCCAATTCGGAGTTGCGGTTGAGCGATTGTACGACAGTGAATACTGCGCCTTATTCATCAGGTAATTGTTTTCATTCGCGACATTTGTCGTTGCATTCGACGGATTGCCGAGCAACAACGGATCCTCACCGGCCGGCGCCGCGTCGATCGAAAGATTGATCGTGACATTGACGCTTCGTGCCTGAAGATCGGCAGCCGTCGCCGAAACAGTCGTCGGTCCGCCACCGGTTCCGGCCGCGACCGTCGCAAGATAAGAGAAAACGTTGTCACCGCCCGTCTGGTCGCCGTTGGTGCCGTTGTCGAAGAATTGCTGTGACGCGGATCCGCCGATGTTCGTCAGATTTCCGGTGACCGTGATCCCGGTGCTCGGCGGTGTTGTAGCCGGAAGTACCGAAACGGTGAGCAACGTGTTCGCCCCAGGTGCGACCGTGCTCGGCGCGGCGGCTCCGTTTGCAAGCAACACCGTTCCGCCACCGCCTCCGCATGATGCCGGCGAAGTACCCGCGTTGCGCGGAGCCGATGGTGTCAGCGTGCTGAAATCGTTGCTGTTGTTGTCGGTATCCTGACAGCCCGCGGAAGCGCGCGTCTTGCTGTTGTTGTCTCCTGGCGCGGTACCGGTCGCGGTTTCGACAAAAATATTCGTCGCCGTTCCCCAACCGACCGAATCGAGAATTACGCCCGAATTGAGAGCGCCGCTGCGGATCGCCAGCCCGCCTCCGCCCGCCGCGAGCGCGCATGTACAGGTCGTGTTGTTATACGTGATATTGGGAACGGTGGCGCCGTCATACGAGGTTGACGCAACGAGATAATATCCGCCCGGCGGAATGACCGTGCTTGTCGTCCATTCGACGATCTGAACATCATTGACGCCTGACGCGGACCGATAAACCAATCGATGACCGTTGAGATCCGCCGGATTTGTCGAGGTATTGAGAATCTCGATGAACTCGTCATTTGCGGTTCCGCCGCCGGCCTGAAACTGACTGATCACCAAATTCGGTGAAACCAGTCGATCGCGCTGCGCGTTGACGGTACTGACGTTGTCCGAGCCGAATCCAAAAAAAACGGTGAGCGCCAACGCGCTCAAAAATAGCGAATAAAAATACTTCATCCAGATATCCTGAAACCAAAAAATGTCCGGGGCAGCAATCCTTGCAACCTAAACTTGTAACATAAAAACAGACAGCAAAGAAACGAATGCGTTTCAGCGCACAAATATTCCCGGAATCGGCAGATCGCCCAATTGCCCGAAAACCTGTTGCGACGATCCGCCCGACGAACCGATCCAAAACCACTCATTACCCGCCGGTCGATACACCGCGATGTCTCTGATTCCGTCGCCGTCAAAATCGCCTTGAAGCGGAACGTCGGTTGGTAAACCGAACTGCGTCGCCTGGAATCCCTGTTTGCTGCGCTGCTGGTACCAGGTCCGGTCGGCCGGTCGGAAGAGACTCAGATCGGATTTTCCGTCACCGTCGAAATCACCAATTACCGGTCGGTCGCCGGCAAGCCCGAACCGTTCAATACCGACTGAATTGCTTGCGCTCGACCGGATGTACCAAGTTCCGCTCGACGGCCTGAAAACACCGATGTCGGCGCTTCCGTCACCGTCAAAATCGGAATTGACAGGCAGATCGCCGAATAGACCGAATCGCTCGATCCGATTCGTTGAACTTTGACTTTCGATAATGTACCAAGTACCGTCAGAAGGTCTGAAAACCGCAATGTCCGCTTTCCCGTCACCATCGTAATCGTCGGGAACCAGATGATCGGCACTCAAACCGAAATTTACTATCGTGATCGCCGAGTTCTTGCTGCCGAGAATGAACCACGTTCCCGACGCCGGCCGATAAACGGCGATATCGAATCGTCCGTCGCCGTCAAAATCCGCGTTTGCCGCCTTGTCTCCGATGCTTCCCCAGGAGTTTCCGGTGATTGCGGAATTCGAACTCAGCCTGAAGGCAAAGTCCTGTTCAGCCGGGACGTCCGACGGTCGGAATTGCCCGAGATCGGTCTTGCCGTCGCCGTCGAAATCAAACGGAGATCTGGATTGAGGCGCGGCGCAATCGCAAATGTAACCGTCAGTGATCTTGATGTCGTCAATGAACTGTCCGGTCCGGAACGTGCCGATATCGGTTCCGACGCGCCATCTGAATTGAACCATCTGACCGGCGGCTTGAACCGGCAATCTTGCCTTTGCCGTTACCCATTCCGGTGCCTGGTTCGGTCCGCTTCGCCCTGACCAACCGCGCCGTCCGCCGAACGGATTGGAACAGCATGAATCGATCACACCGTCATATCCGCCCGACAGAAAGACGCCGCCTGCCGTCTCGATGTCCTGCCAGTCACCGCTTCCGATCCTGATCTCAAAAATGGAACCGTCGTACAGCCGGTTCCGGAGAAAAGTCGTTTCAAGCTCGTACCAGTTCCGGAACTCGATCACGGCATCGCCAGAGACGATCGCGATTTCGGGAGTCACCAGTTCGTTGGCACCGATCTGATTAGGTGCCGGCGAGAACGCCGAATTTGGCACGGATTGTGTTTGAACACTAGATGTTGACCAGTTTTGCTGCGCACCCCTCTGCGACGTTGTCCAGCCGGCGGGAAGTCCCGGATTCGAAATTCCGTCGAAATTCTCAGCAAATGCAACTCGCCTCCGGCCGGTTGCAAGCTCGATCGAAACTTCACCTGCCGGCGCGCCGTTATCGAAAAGATCAAACGTTGCGATCAACGGATCACCGCATGTCAAACCCGGCGAAGCCCTGAACTGAAAAGGACGTGAAACCGATGGCCCTCCTGGAACGAGCGCGCCGAAATTCTGGCCGGAACTCGGGTTCGTGACTCCGCCCGACTGGCGCAGCACGGCCGTCAGATTCTTTGTAGCAAGCGCGCCGTTGTTCTCAAGCGAAAATTCTACGGTGACCACTTCGCCCGGCTCGATAACTTCATTCACCACGCAGCTTTCGTCGGTTAGCTCGAAGCCGTCGCTTTCAATAAGCGCGACCGGTGTCAGCAGGAAGTTTTCCGTGACCGGTCCAGGCAGGTTGGCCGAAACGCTCCGGGTGATTGAACCGAATCCTCTTGCCGACGCGCGGATCTGATAACCGGCCGCCGATTGCGGCACGAAAAGGTCGGGGTAGCGCCCGTCGGATCCGGTTGAGCGGCTGTAAACAGAGTCGATCTCAACCACGGCTCCGCTGATCGGCGCACTTGTGACCGCGTTCCGGACATCGCCGATGATTCTCGTTGTCGCCTGATCGGAACATTCCGCGAACCTGAACTTTCCGATCCGCGTCAGCCAACCGAAATCGCTCTCCTGTTCGCTTGCCAGCGAGTAGTACTGGTTCGTGATCCAGAAAGTACAATCGTCAACCGGATCAACGCTCAATCCGCTGTAGTCGCCCCAGCGGAAACCGAAGGTCCGCTGAACGCCGGTTCCGCGCACAAGCTCGGCTTCATTACGGAACGTCCCCGGCGGATCCGTCGCCAGTCTTCCCGCGTAGACAATTGAGGGCTGCTTTTCCTCGTTGCTCGTGTTGAAACCGACGGCGATGTTGCCGTCACCGTCCTGCGCAGCCGCGCCCATGAACCTGGAAGTTGATGAATCGCCGACCGTCGCCGCTTCGTTGACGGTGAAACCGATCTGTCCTGCCGTTTTTCGAAGTTCATAAACCCGAACACCGGCACGATATGATTGATTTGGCGGAGTGACCCGAACCGTTTGATTGAACACGAGCGACTCAAACGCACCGTGATTTCGATAGGCGACCCTGTACATCAGGCGATCGCTTTGAGAGTCGAGTCTCTCGCCAGGTGTCGGTTGCGCGATATCTTCACGGCCGTTCGGGCTGGTTGGATCAAATGCCGCGACCGCGATCGGGCTCTCGGCTCGCTCGGCAAAAGTTGACGCCGCCGGATCAGCGAAGTCGGGGCGGACTTCGAAAAGTCTCAGGGCATCGGCCGCGTCGCCATACTCCGTCGCCGTGTAACCGACAAATATTCCGGGTGAATCGGGCGGCGGCGGGCGCAAACCGTCAAGGTCCGCGGGGAGAAGTCCGCCAAGCCGGATCGTCGTCGGCGACGCCAGATCGAAATAGACGTAGCTGGCGGTCGGGTCGCCGGCGAGCAGTTTCTTTCTATCGAACGCAAAGATCCCTGTGCCTGCGTAATCGCTGCCGAGGAATTCATCGGTTGACATGAAATACGCGTCCGACCAAACGCCGAACTTCGGATAATCGTTGAGTTTGACGTTTGGCATGACAAACTCGTAGATGAAATACTCGCCGGTCGGATCGCCCGTTTTTGAAATCGCGAGCAATTGCCTGAAGGGAGGAAATGCGGTGCAGAACTGACTCAGAATCCAGCGATTCGCAAGCGGATCAAAAACGACATTCGGATCTCCGTCGTTACGGTTCGAACACGCTGTTCCGAGCGGCGCAAACAGACTCGACATTTTGAACGGTGGGGTCAAAGCGTTACCGGATTTGTCGAAAACCCGCACCAGCAGATTGACCGCCTGGACGTAATGGTCGAAACCGACGTCACCGATTGTGTCGGGCGGAATTACCCTGAAGCCGTACGCAGCGGCATTGTCGTTCGAACTCAGGCCATCAAACGAGAACAGCGGTCCGGGCATGTTTCCGGGTCCAATTGGGGCGAGCTTCGATTCTGAATCGGGTTCGTTGTTGGTAATGACTTTGCGAAAAGGCTCTCGGTTAGGAACCTCGCGCGCTTTTTGATCTGCCGGTAGTTTTGAAGACATCGTCCCATCGGGAACTGCGGGACCAAAACTACTGACCTTCGGCGATACTCCATAAGCAAACGGTGACATCGCCAATGGCTTCAGTTCATTGAAAACACGATGCGCCCGATCATGGCCGGCGCTTCCGACCGTGAATGCGAGCGTCAAGCCAATCGTCGCGACAAGTAGAAAAGAAACTGCTACCCGCATAGTCCAACCAAAGGATTTCTTAGCATACCACCCTCAAGTCGCTTCGCGATAATCGGAGCAATGTAAAAACAAATACTTGCAATCTTCAACATGTTTGAACTACAATTCTCGTGCATGGGTTTCCGCCCATAGCGTCAGATCAATAAAACTCCAGTATTTGATTCGACTCGGAATCCGCTCCTCGGGTTCGAATGAGTCCGAGAACCCCAACCAAAATGACTAGTATCCACAAGAAAATGCGCTATCTGTTTGTCGTTGCGGCGATCATCGTTGCCGCGTTGTTTACCATTGATTCATCCGAAAAGGCGGGTGCCGCCGGTGTGATTTCTGGGACCGTTTACGTTGACTACAATATGAACGGTGTACGTGACACGACCGGCACGGCGCCGAATTATGCCATTGACAATGGCGTCTCCGGCGTGACCGTTACCGTCACGGCGGCGAGCGGCGCATCGAAAAGCGCTGTCACCAACCCGTCAGGGGCTTATAGCATTGACACATCAGCAGCCCCCGCGTTGCCTGCCGGCCCCTACAGAATCGAATTTACAACACTTCCGGCCGGACATTATCCGAGCTCGGTTGGAACGAACAATGAAACGAGCGTTCGATTTGCCGACGGCTCAACGGTTGTGGACTTCGGAATCGTCGCACCGGCGGATTACAGCCAAAACATTCCGTTCCTGATGACTCAGGTTTATAACGTCGGGCCCGGCGGAGCGGTCAGCACGATCGTCCGCTTCCCTTATGACTACGCAGACGAATTGGACGGCCGGCTCAATAGCGTTGATGCTACGAGCTGGACTTCTCCGCCGTCTCGAACGTCTCTTTTGGCACCCACCGGAATCGCACTTGTCGACGAAGTCGGCGCAACGTTTGGACTCACCTGGGACAATCGGACAGACCGTGCGTACGCCGCGTCTTATCTCAAGCGCGGAGCTCGGTTCGGTGATCTTTCAACTGAGAGTACCGGAGCAATTTACATGATTACGGATCCGACCGGAGCATCGCCGGTATCGAGTCTTTATGTCGATCTGAACACTGTCTTCGGGGCCGGAACCGCCGGTGCGAACACGCACCCTGTCGCAACAACGAGCGATTGGTCGGATGACACGGCGACAGTTTCGGAAGTCGGAAAACGCTCGCTTGGCGGGCTTAAGCTTTCGGCCAACGGAGCGTTTCTCTACACCGTCAATCTCGCCGATCGGCGGCTTTATGTGATTCCGACGAGCGGAACTCTCAATTCGACAACCATCACCCGTTTCGACATACCGACAACCGGTCTCTCAACCGGTGGCGGAACCTGCGCCAGCGCTGACGTTCGGCCGTTCGCTGTCGGTCGCGACAAGAGCGGTCAAATTTACGTTGGCGGTGTTTGTTCGGCCGAATCCGAATCCAGCGACACAAAAGTTCACGCATTCGTTTGGAGATTTGACGGAGCGGCGTTCACGCTCGTCGCCAATCAGAGTCTCACGTTCAACCGCTGGATGACCACATCGGGCGAGAATCGACCGTGGCTTCGTTGGGCGAATACCACCGGCGTCATCGCGCGGCCCGCGCCGATGCTCACGGACATTGAATTCGATGGCGATCAGATGATCCTGGGCCTCCGCGACCGTTACGGTGATCAGGCGGTTTTTCCGGACTTCTACCGTGGCTACGGCGATCTGATGCGCGCATGTTACAACGGAAGCACTTTTGATTTCGAAAATGACGGCAGTTGCGGCGGCGTTACGGCCGGCGGCACCGGCTCGAACGAAGGTCCCGGCGGCGGCGAGTATTATGCGGATCTAAATGGTGACGGACGCGAGGAAGGAGGTTGGGGAGGACTTGTTCAGGTTCCGGGATTCAACCACGTTGTGACGACGATTTACGATCCGGTGGCATTCAATTCCGCGGGAACACGGGTCAGCAATTTCTATACCGGCGGCGTCCAGCGCTACAACAATTCGACCGGTCAAATGCTAGGGGCATACGACGTCTATCTTGATGCCGATCTCGGCAACTTCGGAAAGACTAACGGCGGCGGTGATGCAGAAGTGCTGAGCGAAGCGGCTCCGCTTCAAATCGGAAACCGCGTCTGGAGCGACGCCGACAGTGACGGAGTTCAGGACGGAACGGAATCCGGGATTCAGAACGTAACCGTTCAGCTTTGGGAAGATACCGATAATGACGGCGCTGCGGATCTGCAAGTTGGTTCTGCTGTGACCGACGCCAACGGAAACTACATTTTCGGTGGGCCGTCGAATACCAACTTGTCGCAGCCGTGCGGATCAGTCGATACGCGTGTCGCCGCCTCGGCGGACGATGCCGAACAAAATCTCGGAGACAACTCGGTGAGCATCACAAGCAATGATGTTGAGTTGACGTCCGATGGCACGACACTTCAGCAGGTCGGGATGCGATGGAATTCGATCGGCATTCCGCAAGGTGCACAGATCACAAGTGCTTACGTTGAATTCCGCGCCCGGGCCCAGGGCGGAGTAGTCGGTGCCGGAAGTCCGACTGTCAGAATCCGTGCCGAAAACGCCAATACCGCCGCGGCTTTCACCACCGGAGCGAGCAATATCAGCAGCCGCTCCATGACGACCGCCTCGGTGAATTGGTCGCCCGGAACCTGGACCAACAACAATCTTTTTCAAACGAATGATATTTCGAGCGTGATCCAGGAAGTCGTCAACCGTTCAGGGTGGAGCAGCGGAAATTCGCTTGCAGTGATTATGGACAACTCCGCTTCGGGCGCATTCCGGCGCGCCGACTCGTGGGATGGCGAGGCAGTTTCCGCACCGCGTCTTGTGGTTCAGTACTCCTGTGTTGCACCGCTCAAACAGAACCGTCGTTACGAAGTACGCATCCCGTCTTCGAACTTCGGCAGCGGAGCGCCGCTCGAAAGTCGGTTCATCTCACCGGCGAACAACGACGGAACGGCGAACGGCGATGCCCGTGATTCTGACGGTACTGCCTTCCTCGGCGGAGCGTATGTTTCGCTTCTGACGGGTACGGCCGGTCAGAACGATCATACGTTCGATTTCGGATTCTATCTCACACCGACGGCGGCCAACGTCTCGGTTGAAGGAAAGGTTCGGACATCCGACGGTCGCGGAATCAGGAATGTCGTCGTGACGCTGACTGAAGCAAGTGGCGCAAGCCATTCCGCCCTGACCGGAACCTTCGGATCTTATCGGTTCGACGAAATTCCGGCCGGACAAACGGTGATCATCAGTGTCGGGTCAAAGCGGTACATATTCGCTCAAGACTCGCAGGTCATCGGACTCGAGGAAAGCGTCACAGACGTTGACTTTGTCGCCGACTATCGCTGACAAATCGTCAATCTCGAAACTATTGAGGGGCGGCCGTTCGGTCGTCCCTTTTTTTGTCGTGAAAGCCGATTGAACGACCTGGCGCCGGTTGGTAGTATTGCTTCAGGCGATGATTCTCGAACTCATTGTTTTCACGATCGTCCTCAGCATCGACTCCTTTACAGCGGCGCTCGCGCTCGGGTTTCGCCATTTCAGCGCCCGGCGGGCGTTTTTGTTTGCATGCAGTTCGGGCTTTTCAGAGGGCGCGGCGACCGCGATCGGATTTCTCGTCGGAAGTCTCGCGCAGAACCTGATCGCTCAATATGACCATTGGGTTGCCTTCAGTCTGCTGTCAGCGGTCGGTCTGCATATGTGCTACGCCGCCTATCGCGAGATGAGAGAGCCCGATGAAAAGGCTGAAGTGTCGGAAGAGCCCAAACGGCATTCGGTACTGAAGATAATTTTTGTTTCGAGCGTAACCAGTATCGACGCACTTGGGGTCGGAGTATCGCTCGGGCTCGTTGATAAGCCGATCGCGTTCTACTCATTGCTGATTGGGATCGGTGCTTTCATCGCGACCTATCTCGGACTTTTCCTCGCCAAAAAGATATCCGGCAAACTCGGCGGAAAGATCGAGTTTGCCGGCGGTGTTGTTCTGATTCTGCTCGGGATCAAGATGCTGTCGATCTAAACTCCGAGGATCTTCGTCAGTTGGGTATCGATCCCGTACTTTTGATAATAGCTCTTGCGCTGAGCCGCGAGCGCGAGGATTTTCTGGCTCGTGAATCGATGGACTTCGCCAAACTTCGGGTGCGCAGCCAACTTCGAAAGGATCCGGCGCAGTGCCTCCAAGATTCCGACAACAAAGATCTTCGCCGCCGGCATATCAGGCACGGATAGCTTCCCTTGACCGTAATCCACCGACATCAGGAAGGGATAGTCGGAACAGATTTCCATGCATGCCTTCTGGTACGCGTTCGGAAAATTCAGCTTCGCCATCGATAATGCCTTGTCCGCGGTTCCCAGCAATTCGGCCAATAGCTTTTGTATCAACTCCGTTTCTTCGGCTGAAAGCGCTTTGCGCCGCGCCCGGTCCTCGACGTGATTTGAGAATTCGAAAGGCAGATTCGGTAGCGACGGTTTCGGGGCTGCGATCGGCTCCGCCGCTTTTGTCGTCGCACCGTTGCCGTTTGGATAAAAATCGGTGACGACCGGAGCCGGAACGGCGGAAGCGGCGACTGACCTTACCAACTCTGCCTGCGGTACGATTTCGTCGACGGCCATGACCCCTTCAGATTCTTCAACTTCCTGGTAAACGTTGATGATTCCGCCCGGCTCGCGTGAACGGATCAGAACCCGCTGCATCGCTTCGTCGCCTTCAGCAACGCGGCCGGCGATCTGATCATATTCTCGGACACGCATCCCGCTTTCCGCCGACAAATAGATATCGGCTTCGTATCCGCTGAGTTCGATGCGAACGCGGCCGGCAAACTGGCGGCGCCGAAGATATCTGATCAACGCGGGCAAATTGACGAAGGACGTATCCAGATTTTCGTGAATTGATCGGCTTTTCATTGCGTAAAAAATTGGGGCCGGTTCCGGAACGGAAACACATCTGCCGGAAGTAAAAAATACTAATAACAACGGGTTTCCATTGCAACTTTGGGGAATTTCGTTCAAAATTCGCTCAGTTTCACTCCAAACACAGCCATAACCAATAAAATATGAACCTTTTTCGGACTAAATCCATTTCGCAGATTCAATCGGACGCTGCCGCCGGACTCGGCGATCACGATCACGACGGCGGCGGACTCCGACGCACTCTTGGCCAATTCGATCTGACCCTGATGGGCATCGCGGCGATCATCGGCGCCGGTATTTTTGCGATGGTCGGCAAGGCGTCATACGACGGCGGTCCGGGTGTTGTTTTCCTCTTTATCTTTACCGCCATCGCCTGCGCGTTTTCGGCGCTATGTTATGCCGAATTCGCCTCGCGGATTCCGGTTGCAGGATCTGCATACACATATTCCTACGCCAGTCTCGGCGAATTGATCGCATGGATCATCGGCTGGGATCTGATCGTCGAATACGCGATCGGGAACATCGCCGTCGCGATCTCCTGGAGCGACTATTTCACCGGACTAATGAAAGGCTACGGGATTAACATTCCGGAGCATTTCACGATGGATTTCCTGACCGCCAAACGCGGATTCGCAGCCGTTAACGAGGCGATCGCCGGCGGCACCACGGCAGCGGCGCTGAAAGACGCCTGCGACGCCAAGGACGCGGTCATCAGTTGCGGTCAGTTCGATGCCTACACGGCATGGGCGAACGCGCCGAAGATCGGCGATATCCATTTGGTCATGGATTTGCCGGCGCTGCTGATTACGTTTTCCATCACCGCACTTGTATTCATCGGTATCCGCGAATCGAAATGGGCCGGAAACGCAATGACGATCCTCAAGATAGGGATCATCCTGATGGTTATCTTTGTTGGCCTCTTCTACGTCAACCCGGCAAACTGGTCGCCGTTTACTCCGAACGGATTCAGCGGCGTGATGAAGGGTGTTTCGGCCGTATTCTTCGCCTATATCGGGTTCGACGCGCTTTCAACGACCGCTGAAGAATGCAAGGATCCGCACCGCGACCTGCCGCGGGCGATGATGTACTCGCTCATCATCTGCACGATTCTTTATTGTTCACTGGCGTTGGTTCTGACCGGAATGGTTAGTTATACGAAACTCAATGTCGGTGATCCGCTGGCGTTTGTTTTCGGAGCCGAAGGCGCCAATCTGCAGTGGGTTGCCGGAATCATCGCGATCAGTGCCGTGATCGCGCTGGCGACCGTGTTTCTCGTGTTTCAGATCGGGCAACCGCGGCTTTGGATGGCGATGAGCCGCGATGGACTTCTGCCGAAGAAATTCTCATCGATCCACCCGAAATTCAAGACTCCGTGGTTTGCGACGATAATCACCGGAATCGTCGTCGCCGTCCCGGCGCTGTTCATGAATCTGACAGAGGTCACAGATCTCGCCAGCATCGGAACCTTGTTCGCGTTCGTCGTTGTTTGTGCGGGCGTTTTGTTCAAAGACAAAGAGTTCGGACGCGAGAACCGCTTCGTGCCGTACATCAACGGTCAATTCATCATTCCGGGACTTTTGATTCTGGTTCTCGGTCTCCTGTTCTATTTCAACCCGGACGCCGTCAGCGGACTGTTCAAGGTTACACCGGCAGAGGGTGAGACTGCCTGGACCGCGTTCAGTCACAAGATCCCGATGTTCGTTTTTGTGATCTTGTGTATTGTGATGGGCGTTTTCTCGATCCTTCGGAAACTGACGCTGATCCCCGTTCTCGGGCTATTGCTTTGCGCTTATCTGATGACCGAACTCGGAGTCACCAACTGGATGCGGTTCGCCGTTTGGCTTCTGATCGGACTCGCTATCTACTTCGGATACGGATATGTGAACAGCAATCTGGCGGCTGAAGAAGGAAGAGCCCGAAAACTCAACTCGAATCTGATCATTGCATCCGCCGGTTTCTTTGTCTCGGCGTTAGGGCTTGCGGTTTCGGCGTTTACGTTCGTCGCCGATCTGATCATTTGGGTATTCCCGTCGCTGACCCGCGAATCGATTCTGACGTTTGAAGTCGGACTGTTCATCGTCGGACTGATCGTCGGCGTCGCCGGAGTTTTCATGGAGAAGAACTCGAAGAAATCCGACTGATCTTATACCACACCACCATTCGATTGAGCCGCGTATTCCGCGGCTCTTTTTTTCCGGATTCGCGGGCGAACAGTCGGTTTACAAAACTTTACGAATTCCTTATAACCAATCGCGGCGGATCCGCGTCTTATCAGTTGTATCTTTTCTGAATCTTTTTAACTTAAGGAGCAATTTCAAAATGACGAAGTATCTTTTGATGGTCGCGCTGGTTTGTCTTTCAGCCTTTTCGGCAATCGCGCAGGACGCGAAATCGACCGGATTTTCAGGAACCTGGAACCTCGATGTTTCCAAATCGAAGCTTGATGAACGGGCGCGGATCGAATCGATGACGATGACGGTCACGCAATCAGAAACCGACATAAAAGTTGAAACCGCGACCAAACGGCTTCCGCCTCCGGCAGACGCCGGACAGGGCGGAATGAACATGGGCCGTGGCGGCGGGCGCGGATTCGGCGGCGGTGACGGAACATTCACATACACGCTCGATGGGAAAGAGTCGACGATCTCTCAGGATGGTCCGATGGGCGCTATCCCGGTGACTCTCAAGGCCGTCAAGGATGGCGGAAAGCTCGTTCTCAGCCAGACGCGAACGCTGAACACACCAAATGGCGAGATCACGATGACGACCAAGGAAACATGGACGCTTTCGACGGACGGAAGTTCGCTGACGGTAGTGCGTGAATCGCAATCGCCGCGGGGCACGAACTCGAGCGAATTCGTCTTCACGAAAAAATAACCTTCGCGGTTAAAGGAGATAAGCGGGCGG
>JBGASE010000073.1:0-15661 GCA_044229875.1 Pyrinomonadaceae bacterium
TCAGCGGATTGATCGCAAAAAACGGCCGCGCCTTTTCTGAGACGATCTCAAGCGGATAGAACACCGGCGAGGCGAACATCCAGACCTGAAGCGCGACCGGCAGCGCGAATTTCACGTCGCGGAAACGAACGTTGAGCGCTGAAAGCAGACATCCGAGACTCAGCGTCAGCAATACTGCGAGCGCAATAAACAGCGGCGCCAGAATGATCAGCGGCGAAACCGGAGCCGAGTAGTACAGCATCAGGCTGACGAGCATCAGAAATCCGGGAACGAGATCGACAAGCCCGGCAAGAGTCGCCGCCGTCGGAACGATCAGCCGCGGGAAAAAGACCTTGGTTACCAGATTCGAGTTACCGACCAGACTGTTTGACGCGAACGTCACCGAATTGAACGTGAAAAGCCAGATCAGAAGACCGCTCAGAACAAAAACCGGATACGGAACGCCCGGCGCATCGAAGCGCGCGACCTGACTGAAGATGACGGTGAAAATGATCGTCGTCAGCGCCGGTTGCAGAACCGCCCACAAAACCCCGATCAGCGTTTGTTTGTAGCGAACCTTGATATCGCGAAGCGTTAGAAAATAAAGCAGTTCACGATATTTCCACAGATCGCTCAGCCCGAGACCGATCAATGAACGGTCCGGACTGATCCGCGTCGTGATTTCGCTTGATTCTGAAGTCATAGCCGGCCGGGAATTCCCCCGACCTCAAAAACCGAACGAACCAGCTCCCGAATCCCGTCGAAACTCGCCGGATCGAACTTGTTTGCAAGTGGTCGTCCAAGTATCTAAACTCTTCACGAAAGTATAACCAAGAAAAGAGCAGGATGCGAAAGGAATTACTAACGAGGATCATCGGCTGTCCGCGATGCAAACGGCCGCTGGCCGACGATGCGTGCCCGGCGTGCGGTTTGCGGTTTCCGAATGTCGGCGGCGTTCCGGTTCTGATCGATGACGAGCGGAGCCTGTTCAGAGCCGGAGATTTCGTTGCCGGACGCGACACGACGTACAACAGCGCCGTTCCGGGTTGGAAAAGATCGCTGAAACGTCTGATTCCGTCGTTGAATCTGAACGTCAGATCGCGCTCGAATTTTGCCGAATTGCGTTCGAGGCTCGAATCGGACGGCCGCCGATTTTCGGTGCTCGTGATCGGCGGCGCGGTCGAAGGCGACGGAATCGAAGCGCTGCTCGGATCTCCGATGATCGATTTGATCGAGACCGATGTCGCCGTCACGCCACGCACCGACGCCGTTTGCGACGCGCACGATCTGGCGTTTGTCGACGAATCGTTCGACGCCGTCATCATCCAGGCCGTGCTCGAACACGTGCTCGATCCGTTCCGCTGCGTAGAGGAAATTCACCGCGTCCTGAAACCGGGCGGGATCGTCTACGCCGAAACGCCGTTCATGGCACCGGTTCACGCCGGACGATACGACTTTCTGAGGTTCTCGCACCTTGCGCACCGCCGGCTTTTCAGGCGATTTTCGGAGATCGGATCGGGTGCGACTTGCGGTCCGGGAATGGCGCTGGGCTGGTCATACTGTTACTTCTTGCAGAGTTTCGCGTCCGGCGAAACCGCGCGCCAGATTGCTTTTGCGTTCGCCGGCTTTACCGGATTCTGGCTGAAGTACTTCGATTACTTTCTCATCGATCGGCCAGGAACGTTCGATGCCGGATTGAGTTACTACTTTCTCGGCGAAAAGTCAGACGCGACCCTCGATGATCGCGAGCTGATCGCGGCATATCGCGGACTCTATCGCTGATCATTTGAGGTCTGAGCCGTTTCGCCGTGCCCAAACCGCTGCCGGCACGAGAAACCTGAGCGCCGTCGAAATTGACTCGATCAGCGGCGCGGCGCCGCGGTTCTCGGCAAACAGCTTCCACGCCGTTTCGCGATCGCCGCGTCGTATAAAATCTTTCACGCATCGGAACTTCAGCCTCGATTGGACTTCGGCGAGCCTCTCTTCGGTCAGCCCGGTCTCGCTCATCGTCCGCCGTTGCGCGTCGATCCATTCATTCATCATCAACGCAAAATCGTTGCTCGTGTTATTCCCGTGGATCCGCCAGGCGGAAAGCGGACTGCCGGGATCGAGCGCGAAGTCGCCGCGTGCGGCAAGCCGAACGTAAAGTTCGTAATCCTCAAGTTTGGAAGACTCGTTCCAGCGGCATTCGCTCAGGAACGATGACCGATACAGAACGCTTGCGCTTGCCGGAATGATCGGGAAAAGCAGCATTTCAAGCGCGTCGCCGTCGGCGTATTCGGCCCAATTGCGGGTTGAGTCGGTAATTTCGTCCGAAGGATCGATGAGATACGAGTAACCGTAAGCGAGAACCGCGTCGGGCCGACTTGTCAGTAACCGCGCGCGGTTTTCGATAAACTGCGGAAGCCATGTGTCGTCGGAACTGATGTAGGCGAAAAAATCGGTGTCGACATGCACAAAGCCTTCGTTCAAAGTTGCGCAAAGGCCTCGGTTTTCGCGGCTGATGAAACGCGTTTCGAACGGACTTTCGGCAAGCACGCGTTCGATGACGGAAACCGATTCGTCTTTTGAACCATCGTCAATTACAATCAGTTTTTTCGGCGCCAGCGTCTGCGCAAAGATCGACCGCAGCGTTCGTTCGACAAACGGCGCGTGATTGTAACTCGGCACCAGCACGGTAACTTCAGACACGCCTTTCAGTTTAGCGGTTTTTCGATGAAGTGCGGAGTCTGACCGGACGCGAAGAGCATGAACGTACTTCATTTTTTGGACACGACAAACCGCGGCGGAGCAGAAACGCAGGTGCTCGACATCTGCCGGAACGCCCGAGAGTTTGGTCTCAACATGACGTTCGTCACCGCTCAGGGCGGCACGCTCGAAGGTGATTTTCGCGAGTCGGGTGCGGAGTTCATAAAACTCGGACGCAAATTTCCGATCGATCTTTATCTGGCGTCACAATTGCGCCGAATCATCAAAGACCGCCAAATCGAGATCGTCCACGGTTATCAGGCGGTCGAGGGAATTCACTTGTATCTTGCCGCGCGCGGCCTCAAAGACGTCCGGCGGGTCCTCAGTTTTCAGGGCGGCAGCGTCTACGACTGGAAAAACCGTCGCGCGTTGCGATTTCTGATCCCGCGGATGGACGCCAATGTCGTCGTCAGTCATGGGCTCAAAAGACTGCACGCGGAAGCGGATCGGTTCGACGTTTCGAACTTTACGGTGATTCCGAACGGCGCCGACCCGAAACGGCTCCGTCCGACGGGAAAGGGCTTGAGGAATGAACTCGGACTTGATTCCGATGTTCCGTTGATCGGGATGGTCGGCAACTTTTACAGCGAGCCGCGCAAAGATCAGTTCGCTGTTTGCCGCGCGCTGCCGCTTGTTTTGGAACGATTCCCGTCAGTTCATCTGGCGTTTGCCGGAAAGGTAGACGGCGGCGGCGAAGACAAGTTTGCCGATTGCCTTAACTATTGCCTCACGAACGGAATTGCCGACCGCGTGCATTTTCTCGGCGGACGTTCGGATATCGGCGAAATTCTCGCGGATCTCGACGTCTTCGTCCTTTCGTCCAGGCGAGAAGGACTGCCCGTTGCGGTTTCCGAAGCGATGCTCGCCGGGCTGCCGCTGATTCTGTCTGACATCGATCCGCTGATTGAAGTTTCCGACGACGGTCGTTGTGCCGAGATTTTCAGAACCGGTGATCATGAAAGCCTGGCGGAATCGATCATGAACCTTTTGGGCGACGACGAGCGTCGGCAGAAACTGGCGATGGCCGGGTACGATCATGCGGTCGCAAACTACAGCATCGAAGCGCATTTGCGCGGATTGAAGGAGCTTTACCGACGCATCAGCGAATGAAGATCCTGATTGGAATGCCAAGCAAAGATTCGTGGGGCGGGCCGATTTCAAGCGAGCCGCCCTTTGTCGATGCCTTGCGCGCCGCCGGCGCCGAGGTCGTTGATGAAGTTTACGTTTACGGCGACAAAGAGAAACCCACGCCATTGCCGGAACGCGTCAGACGCGTCGTCGCGACCGCGTTTCGATTCCGTAAACTATTGAAAACCCAAAGCTTCGATGTTATTCACCTGAACACTGCGTTCGATATGAAGACGATCCTTCGCGACTCGTTTTCGCTCTTCGTAATGCGGCCGGGAAACGCTCGCGTCTTTTTGAAGCTTCACGGATCGGAAGCCGAACGATTTGTCGATTGCGGTTTTGTGACGCGCAAACTGATCGGTTATCTGGAACGGCGCGTTGACGGGTTCGGCGTTCATACGCGCGAAGAACTCGGCAATTTCAAGAAACTCGGCTTTGACGAGCAAAAATTCAGCTTCGTCAAGAATGCGGTTGAGATCGAGCGGCCGGCGACGACGGCTGATTCGCGACGGACCGGTCGGCTCAGACTGCTTTTTGTCGCACGTTTCATTCCGGCGAAAGGGCTTCTCGAATCGATCCGCGCCTGCGCGCTGCTTCGCGAAAACGGCCGCGATGTCGAGCTTGTTGCCGTCGGCGAAGGCGAAGTTCGTCGCGATGCCGAACGTCTGGTCGAAGAACTCGGGTTGGCCGACAACGTCAGATTCACCGGCTATATTCCGGAGACGGAAGTTACGCGTCACTTTTTCGAATCTGATGTTTTCGTCTTTCCGACGCGTCACCCCGAAGGTTTTCCGAATGTTTTGTTCAAGGCCGTCGCGGCCGGGCTGCCGATCGTCACGACACGGATCCGCGCCGCCGCCGATTATCTGAATGAACCGGCAAATTGTCTGTACACATCGCAGGACCCAGGACAAATTGCCGAGCGGATCGCGCAACTGATTGAAAACAAACAGTTGCGTGAAGCGATGAGCGGGTCGAATCTTGAACTCGGCAAATCGTTGCTGCCGGCCGAGATCGCGCGTGAATTCCTCGCGATTTACGCAAAACTGTGAGATCGAACGCGATCTTTTCGTGAAGAAGACGGGAATGTCAAAGATCCTATTTCCAAATCCGCGGACACACCAGTTCAGTGAATGGGTGCTGTTCGGCGATTACTATTACAACGCCCGCGACATTATCGGATTCGGCGGCGAACTGACGGTCGAAAACCTCACAACCGCGTATCGGAGCGGAATTTTTCCGTGGCATATCGACGGTCTTCCGTTGCCTTGGTTCTGCCCCGAACGCCGTGCGATCCTTGAGTTTGCTGACCTCAAGGTTTCGCGAAGCCTGCGTCGCGAACTTCGCAAAACTCCATTTACATTTTCAATCGACCGCGCATTCGCCGATGTCATTGAACGATGCGCCGGCGCAGTTCGCCCGGACGGCGCCGGGACGTGGATCACCCCCGAATTCAAACGGGCGTATTGCCATCTGCACCGAATCGGAATGGCGCATTCGGTCGAGGTCTGGGACGGCGAAGATCTCGTCGGCGGACTTTACGGCGTCGATGCGGGCGGTGTATTTTGCGGTGAAAGCATGTTTTTCCGGCGATCAAATGCCTCCAAATTCGCACTTCTGCATCTCATCGAACGGCTCAGGGAACGCGGTGCAACGTGGATCGACATCCAGGTCATGACGCCGCATTTCGAAGCGTTCGGTGCGAAGGAAATAGAGCGTACGGACTTCCTTGACCGGCTCGCGGCGGCTCAATCAGGTTTTCTGGCCCTGTTTGACTGATTGCTTCGCTCGTCCGTCGAACCGCTAACCTGCTAGAATCCGACCAATATGAAAAACTTCCTGATCTACGGTGCATACGGATACACCGGTGAACTGATCGCCCGATTCGCGGCGGAAAGTGGATTGAAGCCAATACTTGCGGGACGCGACGCGGCGAAAGTTGAGGCGATCGCTGAACGTTTCGGTTTCGAATGGCGTGCTTTCGGGCTCGATGAAACCGAAAAACTCGACGCCGCTCTTGGTGAAGTCGAACTTGTGCTCCATTGCGCCGGTCCGTTTTCGATCACCTCGGAAAGGATGGTCGAGGCGTGTCTCAGGACAAAGCGTCACTATCTGGACATCACGGGCGAGATCGCCGTTTTTGAATCGATCGCGGCGCTGGACCGGAAGGCGCTCGAAGCCGGCGTGATGCTGATGCCCGGCGTCGGATTCGACGTCGTTCCGTCCGACTGTCTGGCGAAGTCGTTGAAGGACCGCTTGCCGACGGCGACCGAACTCACGCTCGCATTTTACGGCCTCGGCCGGATCTCGCACGGCACGCAGGCGACGATGACGATGAATGTCGGGCGCGGCGGAGCGGTTCGTCGGAACGGTGAGATCGTATCGGTCCCGTCCGCGTACAAGACCCGCGAGATCGATTTCGGTGAAGTTCGGAAAACGGGCGTGACGATTCCGTGGGGCGATGTTTCGACCGCGTTTTATTCGACCGGGATCCCGAATATCGAGGTTTACACGATCGTTCCGGATTCAAGCCGGACGCTGCTCAAGCTGAGCCGGTACATCGGCTGGATTTTGGCGACGGCGCCCGTTCAGTCGATTCTTCAGAAACAGATTCCGCCGGGCGGGCCGAGCGATGAAGAGCGGGCCGCGGGAAAAACCTATCTTTGGGGACGGGCGACGGACGATTCAGGAAACGCGGTCGAGGCGCGGCAATTCGGCCCCGAAGGCTACACGCTGACCGCGCTGACGGCACTGATGATTGTTGAAAAGATACTCGGCGGCGAGTTCTGTGCCGGATTCCAGACGCCCGCCAAATGTTACGGAGCCGATCTCATCCTCGAGATCGAAGGCAACCGCCGCGAGATCGTCGGCGCTACATCGGCGTGAGAAAAAACTCCGGTTCGCGATGCGGAAATCGGTGTCGATAATCGCTTTGCCATTCGGCGAGGAACGCGTCCGCATGATCGGTTTGGATCAGTGCGTAAACGCTGCCGCCGAAGCCGGCGCCGAACGCTGACGCTGCGACAGCGCCGAGTTTCCTTGCCGAACGCTGCAGAAACATCGTTTCATCTACCTGATTGCCGAGCATCGATTCGGCAAACTGCTGCGACTGATCGATCAAATCACCGATTGCGTCGATTTGGCCCGACGAGATCATTGCAGCGACTTTCGGTAAAATCTCACAGCTCTCGAGATGAAACTGCGCCACCCGACGGATCAGGTCGTCAGATGAAAACGCGAACTTTCCGGTGCGAATTGCCATCAGGACCTCGTCGATTCCGCGGTCGCGAATCAACGCCGCAAGCGACGTCGCGCCGAAATGTGCCGTGACCGCCGAAACCATTTCCGAAACGCGGTTGTACTTTGCCAGCGCCGCTCCGGTCTTTTCGGCGAGGACGCCGCTCGAGGCGATCGCAAAACTCAGTCCGGGCGGAATTTCGAGCTCCGCGAGGCGTGCCAGCGGACCGAACGAGAACCTCGAAATAAACCCGCGCCGACCGGCAATGATCGCCGCATGGTCCTGGCTTCCGCCAAACGTTCCGACGCCGACCGTTCCGGACATACCGCGAAACGTCTGTCCGTTTTCGACACAGCCCAAGTATTCGGCAAGATCGAGTTCATCTTTGATATCCGCCGCATACGCGTCACAACGCTCGAGGTCGTTGGCGGCTGCGATCGCGCGGAAGACCATGATCATCAACGCGCTTGAGCTCGACAGGCCGGCGGCCGGCGGCAGGTCGCTTGAGAATGAAATATCGACGCCCCGGTGCAGAGCGTCGCCGAAGTTGGATCGGAGTCTTGCGGCGACCGTGATCGCATAGTTGATCCATCCGGCGCGCGGTCCGGAATCGTCGAGTCCGAACCGGAGCGACTCGCTGCGATCTCGATTTTCAAGCGTTATGACAGAGTCTGCCCGCGGTGTGAATTCGAAACTGAATCCACGCCCGATCGGACATACCAGACTCTCGCCGCCGCCATAATCGGTGTGCTTTCCGAGAAATTCAATTCTGCCCGGGACAAAGTTCATGACGATTGATTGTGACTGCCGAGCAGGGCGGCGACGGCTGCAACGTCGGCGCGATCTGAAATGTCGAGCACACCTTCATCAGAGGAGACGACGTGAAACGTTTGGTGGAGCCGGTCAATCGCGAATTGTACCGCCGCGGTGATCTCGAATTCACCGCGCTCTGATGGGCCGATTGCGCGGCACGCATCGAAGATCACCGGCGAGAACAGCCAGGCGTTCATCGACACAAATGAATCGGGCGCGACGGTATTCGGTTTTTCGACGATTTGCACTAGCTGTTGCCGGTCATCGAATTCAACCGTCGCGAAACCCGCGATCTTGTCCGGAGCAATGTTTGAGTTGGAAATCAAGCCTTTTCGCGCGAATGCAATCAATGCCGGCTGGTTGGCTGCGCGCAATCGCCGGAGACTTTCGACCGGATACAGATTGTCGGAATTAACGACGAGAAACAGTTCGCCCGGATCGATCAGCGACGCGGCAGAAAGAACCGCGTCGGACGTTCCGCGTGCCTCTTTCTGTATTGCGAAACGGGCGTCATAGCCACGGTTCCTGCAAAAGTCGCGGGTCGCATCGTGCTCTTCGCCGATGACGATCGACAGTTGCGAGAAACCGGCCTCGACGAGGTTTCCGATGATCAGATCGAGCATTGTCCGATCGCCAGCGACCGGCATCAGCGCTTTTACTCCGGTGGCCGCGGCCGCAAGCTGCTCCGGCGAAAGTTCGACGCCTTTTTCGGCGCGCATTCGCGTACCGAGCCCGCGCGCGAGGACAACGGCCTTCCGCGGCAAGTCAATTACTTGTTTTCGATCAGTTTGCAGTTGAGTTTGCGGGCAAGCCCTTTGCCGCCCCACGCCATAATAACATCGTGGTTCCAACGAAAAAAGGGCTTCAGCGCGGGAGCCAGAATCCGCATCCACGGTTTGTTCGCATCGACTTGCCAGTCATATCTGACGCGTGTCACGCAGTCCGATTCGGCGATCAGAGTCCAGCGCCCGACTCCTTCAAGTTGGCCCGTCGCCCGAATTTCGATCAGTTGCGGTTCGACGATTTCGACAACCTCGGAATCGAAAACTATTTTGTACGGAAGCGCGCTTTTCCACGTTGAGCGATGGACAGCGCCGACACCGCGGTCGTCACCGTCGCCGAGCTTGACGACGCTGAGAACGCCGGGCCACCAATCCGGCCACGCTTCAGAATCCTTGATCGCGTCCCATACCTGATTCAAGGGCGCGTCAAATCGCCAAATGGTAACGAAAACGTACATCTTGAGCACACCGACTCAGTTCGTTTTTCGCGGCTCTTCGGATTCGGTCTTCGCAAAATATCCCTGGCGATGCGTGACCGTGGCTTTCTGTTTTGAGAGTTCGCTGTTCACGATCTGAATTTCGATCTTGCGGTACGAACCGTCGCGTTTTGGATTCGTCGGTTCATATGAGATCAGATACTGTGAGCGCATTTCGATCTGAATTTGCTGAAACGCCCGGCGGAGTTCGCCTTCGTCACGGGGAAAATAAGCGCGGCCGCCGGTCCGTTCGCTGATCTTTTTGAGCGATCCTTCGTCGACGCCGTCATAGAAATTGTCGCCGATGCCGATCGCGTAGATCACGGCTTCTGATTTAAGTGCGGACTGAATCGCGTCGTCGATCTTCTTTTTTCCGAAAGTGTTGACGCCGTCGGTCAAAAGAATTATTGCGCGGCGCGTTTTTTCAGGTGCCGGCCCGAGCACTTCATCGGAAGTCACCCAAATCGCGTCCCATATCGCGGTCGAACCCTGAATCTGTTGGTTCTGGCCTGAAATCGGAGGCGTTCCCGGAATCTGCCCGCCGACAATCACGCCGCCGCCGAGATACCCCGAAGGCGGGACAAACTCAACCCGATCAATGGCACGCTGAAGACGCTGAATGTTGCTGGTCATGCCCTGTTCGAGCGTGGCTTCACCGGTAAATGAAATGATCGCGACCTCATCTTTCGCCGGTCGGACGACGGACTCGACAAACGACTTGGCGGCCGACTTCTCTTCCGGCAGCGTCCGTTCCTGCGAAGCACTGGTGTCAATCAGGATCGCAAGGCTCAACGGCAGATCGACCTGGCGGCTGAACTCGACGGTTTCCTGCGGCTGACCGTCTTCAAGCAGCCGCACGTCTTCCTTTTTGAGATCGGTCAACAGCCGGCGACTCCGATCCTGCGCCGTAAACAGCACGTTGACAAGCTCCGTGCTGACGCGGATCGGCTCATCGTCATCGACCGGTTCCGCTGTCGGCGAAACTGTCGGTGCGGGAGTCGGCGTCTTCTCCTGAGCATGCGACGCGACGCGCACGAACACAGAGCCCGCCATCAAAAACATCATCGCCAACAACAAAAGAAAAGTCTTGCGCATGCCGTTATCCCGATTTACTTGAGCGAATCTTTCACCGCCCGATATTTCGTCTTCGTCCTGATCCGGTAACGTTTTTCGTCCTCTTTATCGCGGAACCGGACCTCGATTTTCCGAGTCTTGCCGTCGTACGCCTGATTGACCGGCCGATACGTCAGAATGTACTGCGATTGCAATTCTTCGCTGATCTTCTTGAAGGCACGTTCAAGCGCGTACATGTCGCTCAAAAAGAATGACTTTCCGCCGGTTTCTTCGGCCATCTGAACCAAAAGTTTGTCGCCTTTGTCGCGAACCGTTCCGGCATCGACGCCCGGAACGACGCCGAGGAACGCTTCTTTCGTCGAGATTCCGAAGATCGTCGTTTCGGTCCGCTGCGCGATGTCGATGACGTCGGCAAGATCGGCGCGGCTGAAAGTGTCATCGCCGTCGGTGATCACGACGACGACGCGGCGGCCGGGTGCGTTCCGGAGCTTTTGATCGACAAACATCCAAACCGCATCGTAAAGTGCCGTCTGCGAACCGGTCTTGTTGACTTTGTCGACGGCTTTGTCGAGCAAGTCGGTCTTGTCGGTGAAATCCTGAACCAGCGTCACCTCATGATCGAACGTCATGAAAGCCGCTTTGTCCTTCCGAACTTTGAGAACGGTGTATAGAAAGTCTTTCGCCGCGCGCTTTGAGAAGGCGAGCTTTCCTTTGGTCGACGCCGACGTGTCCATCAGGACGCCGACCAGCACCGGCGGATTTGTTTTTTCATCGGTAAAAAACGTCGTTTCCTGTTCGACGCCGTCCTCAAGCACGATGAATCGGTCGCGGGTCAATCCGGTCACGAGCTTTTTGTTATCCTTCTTATCCTCAACCGTAACCGGCAACCGAACCTCAAAAATCTTGAGCGTGTCGTCGCCGGTCGTTGCCGGCGTCGGAGTCGGCGTCGCCTGTTGCGCAATCATCGCCGCCGGCAAAAACACCAGACAAAGGAACAACTGAAAAATTCTGCTTACGTTTCTCATATCTCGATTCAATGACGCCCTGTTACGATGCGGACTAACAGGCGCCTGTTGCCCAAAGCAATTCGGAAGTATATCAAAATCAGCCAATGAATGGGGATTTTGGGATTTGGGATTTTGGATTTGGGATTTGGGATTTTGGAATTGAGGCATTGAGGACGGGAACGGGAATCAGGGATTTTTCAATGCGAGAGAATGACGCGTTCACATGATTTGCAAACAAAAGCCATCGGAGATGGCATCAGCATGTAGCCCACAGCGCCAGCTGTGGGAAGAAGATAGCGCCGGCGATCGGACGAAAACGTAACCAAACGTTTGAGCTATCGAAGATAGCGACAGCATGTAGCCCACAGCGCCAGCTGTGGGAAGAAAACACCCGCCAACGCGGGCTTGGATGGTTTGCGTGCGTTTTCATCCACGGGCTTTTACCTGTTCTCACTCGCTGCGCGAGTTTGGTCGGATTTACAAATTGCGGGAATCAATCGAGAATTGAACCGTGATCTTATGAATACCAACATCTTCAGGGAATATGACATCCGCGGGATCGTCGGCGCTCAGTTGACGGATGAAACGGTTGCGACGCTTGGGCGGGCGATCGGGACGTTTTTTGCGCGCAACGGGGCGCGGCGGATCGCGGTCGGGTATGACGCGCGGGTCAGTTCGCCCGGGTTCTGCGATCTTTTGACCGAAGGTTTCAACCGATCGGGTTGCGACGTGGTGCTCATCGGCCGCGTTCCGACTCCGGTTCTCTATCACACGGTTTTCACCCGCGGAACCGACGGCGGCGTGATGATCACCGGATCGCACAATCCGCCGGATCACAACGGCTTTAAGATCTGTCTCGGCAAACAAACGCTGTTCGGATCGCAGATTCAGGAAATAAAAGACATTGCGCTCGGCGGCGAGTTCGCGGAAGGTTCGGGATCGGTCGAGATGATCGACGTTCTGTCCGATTACTGCGAGGACATCGTCTCAAAGATCAGTTTGGGCGGTCGGCGACTGAAAGCCGTCGTCGACGGCGGGAACGGCATGGGCGGAGTGACGGCGGTACCGATCTACGAACGGCTCGGGATCGACCTTGTCAAACTTTTTACAGAGCCCGACAGCAGTTTTCCGAACCATCATCCGGACCCGACCGTGACCGAAAATCTTGCGGACACGATCAGCGCGGTGATCGAAACGAAGGCCGATATCGGAATCGCATTTGACGGCGACGGCGACCGGATCGGCATCGTCGATGAAACGGGCCGGATCATCTGGGGCGACGAACTGATGGTCCTGCTCTCGCGCGAGGTTCTCAAAACAAACCCCGGCGCGACGATCATCGCCGAGGTAAAATGCTCACAAAACCTCTACAACGACATCGCGGCGCGCGGCGGGAACGGCATCATGTTCAAGGCCGGCCATTCGCTGATCAAAGCCAAGATGAAGGAGACGCACGCCGCGCTCGCGGGCGAAATGAGCGGACATATCTTCTTTGCCGACAGATTTTACGGGTTCGACGACGCGACCTACGCTGGCGCCCGCGTGCTTGAGATCTTGTCGAAAACCAACCTCAAACTGTCCGAACTCCTGGCCGATCTTCCGGTGACTTTTTCGACTCCGGAATTGCGCGTCGATTGCCCGGATGAGATTAAGTTCGACGTCGTTGAGCGAATCGCGGAGGAATTCAAGCAAACGAACGATGTGATCACGATAGACGGCGCCCGGATCATCTTCGAACACGGCTGGGGCTTGGTGCGCGCCTCGAACACGCAGGCGATACTCGTCCTCAGATTCGAAGCGGATTCGGAAGAAGAGCTTGGTAAAATCAGGTCGCTTGTCGAAGCTCGAGTGTCGGAGGCCGTTTAAAACAGTTCCGCTTTGATCTTCAATCTCATTTTGTTTGGCAGCTGACACAAAACGTCACGGCAGCCTCGAACGAATCCTCGCCCTGTCGAACGATTCGATTATGACGTCTATGAATCGCGGAGCGATGGCACACACCTAGCCGTGGACGTCAGTCCACGGAAAGCATTCAAACATCCCAGGAGTCGCGTCAGCGACGTCACAAAAAGAATTAATCTCAGTTAAGTACCGCGTACAGACTCATTGATAGAGTCTATAATGGCCAATACGTATTCATCACTCTATTTCCACGTCGTTTTCAGCACATAACTCAGACAACGATGGATCTCTCAGGAATTCGAACAAATGGTCTGGGACGAGATCGGATCGATTGCTAAAGGCATCGGCTGCCAACCAATAAAGATTGGCGGGATCGAGGATCATATCCACTCGCTGATGCGGGTCCCGCCGAAAATTGCTCCGAGCGAGGCGGTTCAGAAGATGAAATCCAATTCGTCGCGCGCGATTCACGAGAAATTCGGAAAGCTCCGGATTTTTGCCTGGCAGGACGGTTATTCGATCTTTTCGGTGAGCAAATCGATCGTGCCGCAAGTAGTCAAGTACATCGAGACGCAGCGGATCCATCACGAATCGCTGTCATATGAAGACGAATATCTCGAATTGTTGAGGCTGCACGAAATTGACCTTGTTGATGAGAAATACGTGTTTGGATAGGTTCGTCGCTGACGCGACTACCACACACTTCTCGCTCATTTCCGTGGGCTTGCGCCCACGGCTATGGATGTGCCGTCGCGGATGCGACTCGTTGACGACCGGATCAAACGGACGCGAATTCCAATCATTTAATGTGATGCCCTCGAATCGTCGCCCTTCGAAACACTCAAAAATGACGTCTATGAATCGCGAAGCGATGGCACACATATTGCCGTGGACGTCAGTCCACGGAAAGCGTCAAAAAAACCCGCAAGTCGCGACGTGAGACTGGCTCTAACGTTTGTGGCGTTTGAAAAATTCAACGATCTTCGGGATCGAGTCGACCGGGAATTCATGACCGGCGTTGCGAACCTCAACGACGAGCTCCGTCTTGTTCAACCCTTCGTATGTCGTAAGGTCGCCGTCGGTCTTTGCCTTCTTTTCGTCAACTTTCAGCATTTGCTTGACGAAATCAGTCGAACGCTTCTGGTTCTCGAACGGGACGATCGGATCGTTCTTGCCCATGCTGATCCAGATCGAGCGCGGAGTCGCGCCGTTGATCATCTGGCCGCCGGGCCCCGCGACCGCACAGAATGCGGCAAACTTGTCGGCGCGTGATTTCCAGAGGACATTGACGAACCTCGCGCCGTTTGAATGACCGACGGCATAGACACGGTCGTTATCGACCTTGAAGTCCTTGATCACGCGTGCAAGCATTTCATCAACGAATTTCAGATCGCGATCACGCAAATCGCCGGGGTTCATTTGCCAGCCATTGCGGACACCTTCACGGTCAGTTATTCCTGAAACGCCTGGAATTCCTTGCATGTAAACGATGATCGCTTCTTTCCATGAGGTGTGGAAACCGAATCTGCGCTCGACGAGCGCCGCGTTTCCGCCATGACCGTGAAAGACAAAGAGTACCGGCGTTTTTTTCGACTTGCCGGTGCCCTCATGAACAATTGCCGACCGGCTCACGCCGTCAACTTCGACTTTGATTTCAGTCCGCGCCAAGCCCGTCATGGCGGCGACAACGATCAGTACAAACAAAAAAGCAACCTTCATACGATTTAGACTCGTTCAGTTCGGATTCGGTCGATGAATATCTTGATTCAATGGCTAAGGTTCTAAGATTCAACGTATCTGAGAATTCTAAGCTGGTATGTGATTTCTTGGACGGCGCTTGTGCTCGATCAGATCGGACTCTTTGCCGGAGTCGGAAATGGAGGTCGACCCATATTGGATCACGAACTCTCAAAATCGAAAATCTCGGGAGTCACGGCAGCGACGTCGAACGAATCCTCGCCCTTTCGAACCATTCGATTATGACGTCTATGAATCGCGAAGCGATGGCACATCGTCAGTCCACGGAAAGCATCCAAACATCCCAGGAGTCGCGTCAGCGACGTCACAAAAAGAATTAATCTCATTTAAGGACCGCGTACAGACTCGTTGATAGATTCTAATCATGGCCAATACGTATTCATCACTCTATTTTCACGTCGTCTTCAGCACAAAACTCAGACAACGATGGATCTCTCAGGAATTCGAACAAGATGTCTGGGACGAGATCGGATCGATTGTTAAAGGCATCGGCTGCCAACCAATCAAGATTGGCGGGATCGAGGATCATATCCACTCGCTGATGCGGGTCCCGCCGAAAATTGCTCCGAGCGAGGCGGTTCAGAAGATGAAATCCAATTCGTCGCGCGCGATTCATCAGAAATTCGGAAAGCTCCGGATTTTTGCCTGGCAGGACGGTTATTCGATCTTTTCGGTGAGCAAATCGATCGTGCCGCAAGTAGTCAAGTACATCGAGACGCAGCGGATCCATCACGAATCGCTGTCATATGAAGACGA
>JBGASE010000074.1:0-15650 GCA_044229875.1 Pyrinomonadaceae bacterium
GCTTCGACGATCAGTTGGACCAATCGATGCCGGACGACGTCACGTTTATCAAAATACACGAATTCGATCTCGGGAATGTTCTGGAGAACGCGTTCCGCTTCGAGGAGTCCCGAACGCTGTCCGCGCGGCAGGTCGATCTGGGTCTTGTCGCCGGTGACGACGACCTTTGAGCCGAACCCGATCCGCGTCAGGAACATCTTCATCTGCTCGCCCGTCGTGTTCTGTGCCTCGTCAAGAATTATGAACGAGTCGTTGAGCGATCGCCCGCGCATGAATGCCAGCGGCGCGACCTCGATAATGCGCTTTTCGAGCATTTTCGTGACTTTCTCGGCGTCGACCAGATCGAACAGCGCATCGTATAGCGGACGCAGGTACGGATCGACTTTGTCCTGAAGGTCGCCTGGCAAAAAACCGAGCTTCTCGCCGGCCTCGACCGCCGGGCGAGTCAGAATGATCCGCGAAACCTGTTTCGAAAAAAGCGCCTGCACCGCCATCGCGACCGACAGATACGATTTTCCGGTGCCGGCCGGCCCGATCCCGAAAGTCAGGTCGTGATCCTGGATCGCCTCGATATACTTGCGCTGGTTTGCCGTCTTCGGGCCGACCTGCTTCTTTCCCGATGGATTGAAACGGGCGCGCGTAAAATAATCCTTCAATGAAAAGGCGCGGTCCTCGGCGATCTGTTTGAACGCGTCGCGCAGTTCTTTGTCGGTGAACTGATTTCCGTCGTCGAAAAGTTCGGCGAATTCGCCGAGAATCTTGCCGACGACTTCAATGTCGCCGGGATCGCCGTCGAGCGTCAGTTCGTTCCCGCGGGTGCCGATGGTGACGTCAAGAAGTGACTCGAGATACTTGATGTTCTGATCCTGAACGCCGAAGAGAGTCTTTAACCCTTGCGGCGGCAGTTCGATCTTTCGTGAATTACTCAATACGCAGATTCCTTTGAAAGGTATGTATATACTGCGAGGCTACTAAATGACCTCATCGGTGTCAATCAAATCTGCCTCGGGCTTAATGTTTATGCGCCTTTTTGCGCATATCTTCACAAGCGAACTTTGCGTTTCATCGGCGCAATATGGTAGTCTTTTTACTTTGTTATACGTACGATTTTCTTTTCTATCAAAGGAGTAGAACTTAATTAAATGGCTAATAGCGGATCCCAACAGATCGGGCAGGTAGTTCAGGTTATCGGACCGGTCGTTGACGTAGAATTTTCGAACAATTATTTACCACCGATTTATCAGGCGCTCAGGATCACCAGCGACGGTTTCGACGTTGATACGAAGATCGACGTTATCGCGGAAGTTCAGCAGCATCTTGGTGAAGGCCGCGTCCGCGCCGTTTCGATGCTTCCGACCGACGGTATGGTCCGCGGAATGAAAGTCATCGACCTCGACGGCCCGATCAGCGTTCCGGTCGGCAACCCGACGCTCGGTCGCGTGATGAACGTCGTCGGCGAACCGGTTGACGAACTCGGTGATATAAGCACCGAAGTTACATATTCGATCCATCGGCATGCTCCGGCTTTTGACGAGCAGTCGACGCGTCTCGAGATGTTCGAAACGGGTATCAAGGTCATCGATCTGATCCAGCCGTTCCTTCGCGGCGGAAAGATCGGCCTTTTCGGCGGCGCCGGTGTCGGCAAGACGGTTCTGATCATGGAGTTGATCAACAACGTCGCCAAGGGCCGTGACGGATTTTCGGTTTTCGCGGGCGTCGGTGAGCGCACGCGTGAAGGGAACGATCTTCTTCGGGAAATGGTTGAATCGGGCGTTATCAAATACGGTGACGCGTTCAATCACAACATGGAAGAAACGGGCGCGTTCGATCTTTCAAAGGTCGACATGGAATCGATCAAGGATTCGAAAGTGTCGCTTGTGTACGGACAGATGACCGAACCGCCGGGAGCACGTCTCCGCGTCGCGTTGTCGGGTCTGACTGTTGCCGAGTATTTCCGTGATCAGGGGAACGATGTGCTATTCTTCGTCGACAACATTTTCCGCTTCACGCAGGCAGGATCTGAAGTATCGGCGCTGCTCGGCCGAATGCCGTCAGCGGTTGGATACCAGCCGAACCTCGCGACCGAAATGGGCGAAATGCAAGAGCGCATCACGTCAACTAAAACGGGCGCGATCACGTCGATCCAGGCGGTTTACGTTCCGGCTGACGACTACACCGATCCGGCACCGGCGACGACCTTTGCTCACCTTGATGCTGTCACCGCGCTTTCACGTCAGATTGTCGAACTCGGAATTTATCCGGCGGTCGATCCGTTGGCTTCGAACTCGCGAATTCTCGATCCGCAGATCGTCGGCGACGAGCACTACAACGTCGCGCAGTCGGTCAAACGGATTCTCCAGCGCTACAAAGATCTTCAGGACATCATCGCGATTCTCGGACTTGACGAGCTTTCGGAAGATGACAAACTGACGGTCGCGCGCGCCCGCAAGATTCAGCGATTCTTCTCGCAGCCGTTCACGGTCGGCGAACAGTTCACCGGTCTCAAGGGCGAATACGTCAAGGTCGAAGACACGATCAAGGGCTTCAAAGCGATCCTCGACGGTGAATGCGACGATATGCCTGAGCAGTCGTTCTACATGGTCGGCACGATGGAACAGGCTCGTGAAAAAGCCAAGAAAATGGCGGCGGCAGCGTAACGATTTTGGATTTTGGGATTTTGGATTTTGGATTTTCTCCAGAATCCAAAATCCGAAATCCGAATTCCAAAATTGAGTCATGTTGAATTTAGAAATCGTAACTCCAGAGAAGAAGGTCTTCGACGAAACTGTCGATTCGGTGACGATCCCGAGTGCTTCGGGCGACGTCGGAATCATGACGAATCACGCGCCGATGATCTCGGCGCTCCGTTCCGGAATCCTGACGTACGTCAAAGGCGGGCAATCTGAAAAGATGGTGATATCCGGAGGATTTGTCGAGATCAGCAACAACAAGGTCTCGATCCTCGCGGATTTTGCAGAGACGGCCGACGATGTTGACGCCGACAGCGCCCGACAATCGCTTGACGCGGCCTCGAAGGCGCTCAGCGGCTGGCAGGGATCTGCCGAGGAATACGAAGCCGTCAAGGACAATCTTGATAAGGCGCAGGCCCGGGCACAACTTGCCTCCGGCAAATAGTTCCCGAATAGTTAATCAAACCGGTGAAGTCGGAAACGGCTTCACCGGTTTTTTTGTCCGCTTTTTAAAAACCTCGGCGATCGCATTGTCAGAACAGAGAACGATGGTGACCGGCAAGTTGAATTTGGATTGTGGATTTCGGATTTTGGATTGCCGAACGGAGCCGAATGAGGTTAAGCCTCAATCATGAATCGTCTTTTTAAACTGGTCGTTCAGTCTCTAACCTTTCACGCGTAAACGCGTAACGCTGACGGCTTCACACGTAAACGCGTAACTCTAACATCACGCGTAAACGGGTAACTCTAAGATCACGCGTAAACGCGTAACTCAGACGCGATCGTTACGAATCGGCTTTGACCGCGGCGACAGACAGCGCGGCCTGGTCGGCGACGACCGCATGGATCGCCTTCAACTGTTCGTACAATTCGGCGTATTGGGCCAGCGTCATCGCCTGCGCGCCGTCGCAGAGCGCTTCTTCCGGGCACGGATGGATCTCGATGATCAGGCCATCGGCTCCGACCGCGACGCCGGCCCGGGCCAGCGGATTTACCATGTAATTGCGTCCGGTTCCGTGCGACGGATCGACGATGATCGGAAGATGCGTGAGTCGGTTGACGGCCGGCACGATCGAAAGGTCCAGCGTGTTGCGGGCATGATCGGCAAACGTTCTGATGCCGCGTTCGCAAAGAATGACGTCGTAGTTGCCTTCAGCCATGACATATTCCGCGGCGAGCAGAAATTCGTCGAGCGTCGCCGAGAGTCCGCGTTTCAGCAACACGGGTTTGCGTGTCTGGCCGACATACTTCAGCAGCGAAAAATTCTGCATGTTCCGCGCCCCGATCTGAATGCAGTCTCCGTATTTCTCAACCAGATCGACGCCGCGTTCGTCCATCGCCTCGGTAACGATATTCAATCCGTAACGGTCACGGACGTCGCTCAGAATCTTGAGCCCGTCCTCGCCCTTGCCCTGAAACGCATACGGCGACGTCCGAGGTTTGAATGCGCCGCCGCGGAAAAACTTCGCGCCGCTTTTGGCAACGGCCTCGGCCGCCGCAAACACCTGATCGACGGTTTCGACAGCGCACGGTCCCGCAATCATCGCCAGTTCGCTTCCGCCGATCGTCGCCGTTCCGACCTTGATCACCGACTTTTCGGGACGCAGATCGCGCGAGATCAGTTTGTATGGTTTGGTGACGCGGATGGCGTCGGCAACACCCGGCAGATTCTCAAAATGCGCCGGATCGACAGTGCCCTTGTTTCCGGTTATTCCGATCGCCGTGCGCGATTCGCCGGGCATCGGATGCGGCCGGTAACCAAGATGTTCGATTATTTCCAGAACCCGTTCGACCTGGCTGGCCGAAGCGTCCGGTTTCATTACGATTAGCATAAAATCCCTTCGATTTTCGCAAATTGCGCCAGATTTTCGCGGAATGCAAAAAATATCGGGCGAATCGGCTCGCGATCGACGCGCGCTCAATCAACTGCACGCGGCGTGCCGTTGATCACATTCTTTCCGGAACTTCGATTCCGAGTGTTTTCAGGCCGGCGGTCAGCGACCGGCGGGCGATGTCCGCAACGACGATCAGGACCGCGCGTTTCGCCGCGTTTTCTTCCGCGCTGATCCGGTGGTTGTGATAGAAAAGGTTGAACGCCTTCGCCAGGCCGAAACAATATTTCGCGAGGATCGCCGGTTCGGTCGCTATTACCGCCGAGGCGATCGCCTCATCGATCCGGATCGCGAGCGCGGCCATCGACCAGATATCGTCGCCCGATTCGCCGGCAAAAATCTCCGCGCATTCGGCCGCGTTTGACGCAAGGTACGCGCGCGCCGCTTCAAGTCCGCCGGATTCGAGCTTTTTGAAGATCGAATTTGTCCGGACAGCGGTGTATTGGCAATAGACTCCGGTTTCGCCTTCAAACGACAGCGCTTCCTTGAAATCGAAAACGACGACCGTGTTCTTCGTGAACTTGAGCACGAAATACCGGAGCGCGCCGACGGCGATCTGTCTCGCGATCAGGTCCTTCTCATCGTCCGAAATTTCAGGATGACGCGTTTCGACCTCGATTCGGGCGTTGGCTTCGAGCCGATCGATCAGGTCGTCGGCCTTGACGCCGAGCCCTTTCCGGCCCGACATCTCGATGAACGACTTCGACCGGTCCTCATCCGAAAGCTCGAATCCGAGCTCGGCCGCCGCCGCCGGGCTGAGAGCGACCATTTCATAACTGAGATGTACGCTCGCCGCCTCGCCTTTTTCGGGAAAGATCGTTGCGACGCCCTTTTTGACAACGTCCTGCGGATACGATTGGCGCGTATCGATGACGTTGTAAACCGTTTCATTGTGGCCAAAATCCGGAACGCCGTCTGCCGACGGTTCAGCGGTCGTGATCCAGACCTGTTTTCCGTCGCGGTAAGTGTCGAAAAGCCGGTAGTTGAAGTCGAGCCCGAGCAGGCCGAGCTTCCACATCTGATACGCGATGTCTTTGCCGGTGTATGTTACCGTCCCGTTCGATCTGACCAGGATCTTGTCGCTGTCATGCTCGTCGGTTCCTTCATGCGAATCGAACGGCATCACCCAGCAGCCGCCGTTCTTGCCCTCGCTCTCAAACCTGATGACGTCTCGTTCCTTCATAAGATCGAACGCCTTTGCCCAGAAATTGAGATGAAGGATCTCCGATTCGCGCGGCAGAAGATCGTAACGGATGCCAAGCCGTCCGTTTGTTTTTAGAATGCACTCGACATTTCGCGTCGCGACCCAGTCGGCGAGTTCGTAAACGTCGCCCTCGCCGCGTTCGAGCTCATGCAGGACCTCGGCCCGAAACCGTTTGTTATCGTCATCGGCGGCGTAGAACTTTCCGACCTCGGTATAAAGATCCCAGCAATAGTAATCGAACGGGATCGCGAGATCTTCAGCCAACGCCTTGATCGCCGGCAGATCCAGCTTTCGGATGTGAATGAATCCGACGACGACGTCGGCGACCTGAACGCCGGTATTGTCGATGTAATTCTGAACCTCGACCCGCTTTCCGCTTGCCCGCAGGATCCGCACGAAGGTGTCGCCAAGAACCGAGTTGCGGACGTGTCCGATGTGCGCGGCCTTGTTCGGATTAACCGATGTGTGCTCAACGCAAACCTTTGCGCCGGACGCTGATCCGGCCAAAAGTTCGCGGGCCGAATTTTCAGCGAGGAAGGTCGCCCGATCGTAAAATACGTTGAGGTAGCCGGCTCCGGCAACCTCGACCCGATCGACGAAACCGAACGCCTCGAGCGATTTCTTGAGCGTTTCTGCAATTTCTCGCGGATTGCGTTTGTCGCCGGTCGCCTGCTTGATCCGCTTCGCCAGCTCGAACGAAACCGGGAACGCGAGATCGCCGAGTTCTGTTCGCGGCGGAACCTCGCACGGAACCGAATCAAGCTCGACGCCGAATGCCGCTTTCGCGCTCGACGCGATCTCGTTGCGCAATATTTCCTGCAGTGCCAAAAAGCTCATATCGAAAAAAATTAGAGTATATCGAATTAGCTTCGAAGAATAAAACGTATACTTTGACGATTGAGTCGGCGGCAATTAGACTTTTCAGGTCGCCATGATTCCAGATTCGTTGATCGACGCGCTCGGAGGCGCAAGATTCGTTACGGTCCTGACCGGGGCCGGCATTTCCGCCGAATCCGGCGTGCCGACGTTTCGCGGCGGCGGTCAATGCGCGGTCTGGAAGGGAATGCGGTTTGATCAGATTTCGTCGGCCCGGATGGTCCGTGAGAATCTCGACGAGGTCTGGGAATGGTTCGATTACCGGCGCGGAATTCTCGGAGGCTGTCAGCCGAACGCGGCGCACGTCGCGCTCGCGGCCTGGACCGATCGGTTCGCGGAGTTCACACTGGTGACGCAGAACGTCGACGGGCTTCATACGGCGGCCGGATCGGTCGACGTCATCGAACTCCACGGCAATATAAACCGGGCCGTTTGCACGGAGTGCGGGCGCCGCTTCGATCTCGGCCGCGAAGTTCCGCATCGGCCGGATGATTGTCCTAATGACGGTGCGCGGCTTCGTCCGGACGTCGTTTTGTTCGGCGAGATGCTTCCGGCCAAGGCCTTCGAAACTGCGGAACTACGTGCCCGGCGCTGTGACGTTTTTTTGATCGTCGGGACATCGGCGCTGGTTTATCCGGCGATCGGCCTGGCCGAGATCGCGAAGTCTGCCGGAGCGTTTCTCGCCGAAATCAATCCGGAAGAAACTCCAATGTCGGATTTTTGCGATGTTACGATCCGTGACCGCGCAGGTGCTATCTTGCCGAAGCTTTAGTTATGAAGACGCTTTATTTTGATTGTTTCGCCGGCGCCAGCGGGAATATGATCCTCGGCGCGCTGGTCGCGCTCGGGGTAGCGGAGAGCGAGTTGCGCCGTGAGCTCGGCAAGCTCGGCCTGCCCGAGTTCACGATCGAATTCGAGATCCGCGACAAATCGGGAATTGCGGCAGTGCATGCCGATGTCCGCGTGCCGGACGAACACGCGCACCGCCACCTCAACCAGATCGTCGCGATCATTTCAGGGTCGGAACTTTCGGCCGGGGTGAAATCGCGATCGATCGCGATCTTTGAAACGTTGGCCCGAGCCGAAGCGGCGGTTCACGGGATTGATCTCCAGAAGGTCCATTTTCACGAGGTCGGCGCGCTCGATGCGATCATCGACATCGTCGGATCGTGCATTTGTTTCGAATTGCTTGGCGTCGAACGGTTCATCGCGTCGAGGCTTCATGTCGGCAGCGGTTTTGTCAAAATGGCTCACGGATTGTTTCCGGTGCCGCCGCCTGCGGTTGCAGAAATTCTTCGCGACGCTCCGATCTATTCAACCGGGATGGAAG
Source organism: Pyrinomonadaceae bacterium (assembly GCA_044229875.1). GTDB lineage: Bacteria > Acidobacteriota > Blastocatellia > Pyrinomonadales > Pyrinomonadaceae > JAFDVJ01. The sequence continues at coordinate 7,993 of JBGASE010000074.1, forward strand.
GCGAATTGATGACGCCGACCGGTGCCGCGATCATCGCGACGGTTTGCGATTCATTCGGACCGATCCCGGAAATGCGTTTTGACCGCGTTGCGTACGGCGCCGGAACGCGGGACTATGACGGATTTCCGAACGCGCTGAGGGTCATGCTTGGCGATGCGGAGACGATAACCGAAGTCACGCCGCTTGTGCTGATCGAAACGAATCTTGACGACATAACGGCCCAGACGCTCGGGTATGTGATGGAGCGGGCGTTCGCCGGCGGTGCGCTCGATTGCTGGTTTACATCGATCCAAATGAAGAAAAACCGGCCGGCAACGATGCTTTCGGTTCTTTGTAATCCTGATCGCAAACGGGAAATCTCGGAATTGCTTTATCGGGAAACGACGACGCTCGGATTGAGAATATCCCGGATTGATCGAGAGTGCCTTGAGCGCGAGATCGTAAAAGTTAACACGAGATTTGGTGAAATCGAGGTCAAAGTCGCAAAATATAAAGGGAAGATAGCGAATTATAAACCTGAATTCGATCGCTTGAGAGAGTTCGCGACGGCATTTGGAATGCCGCTCAGCGAGGTCGAATCCGAAGTGATAAGTTGCTTCAACCAAGTGGATGGGAATAACCAATAGCAGCGTTGCGTCGATTGCGAAGCGGATCTCGAAAGCCGCGCGCGATCGGCGTTCGGCTTGGTTTCGCGCGGCATTTGCGATCGGTCCGAATACAAAGATACTCGATCTTGGGTCCGAAGACGGTTCGAACATCCGATCCGTACTTGAAGGGACGGACTTCGATCCCGCAAATGTCTTCATTGCGGATATCGATGATTCCGCGATTCTAAAAGGTGAACGTGAGTTCGGTTTTACACCCGTCTTGCTTGACGAATTGGGGCCGATTCCGTTCGGCAACGGGTTTTTTGATATCGTCTATTGTTCGTCGGTTATCGAGCACGTTACGGTTCCGAAGTCTGACGTCTGGTCGGTTTGCGACCGGCGGGAATTCAGACGTCGCGCAATTGACGCTCAGGTGAATTTCGCGAGTGAGATCAGACGTTTGGGAATCGGTTATTGGGTTCAAACGCCGGCAAAGTGGTTTCCGATCGAAAGTCACACCTGGTTGCCGTTTTTGTCGTATCTTACCCGCTCGATGCAGGTCCGCGTTATCAAGATCGCGAATCAGGTCTGGGTCAAGGCGACGATTCCCGACTTTGAACTGCTTGACGGGGAGGAAATGGCACGGCTGTTTCCAGACGCGCGCATAGTCAGGGAACGGGTCTTTGGCCTTACAAAATCATTTTCGGCAGTCAGGAACTAGTTGCCGATTTGGAGGAAGTCGTTTGTCCGATACAAAGAATAAGATCGATCTCGAGAAGATCGCACGCGGCGTCCGTCTGATGCTCGAAGGAATGGGCGAAGACGCCGATCGCGACGGGCTCTTGAAGACGCCTGAGCGCGTCGCGCAGTTTTATGCCGAACTGACCGAGGGAATGTGGGAAGACGCATCGGAGCATATCCAGGCGCTGCCGGGCGACTCGCACGACGAAATGGTGATCGTCAAGGACATTTCGATCGCCTCGGTGTGCGAACATCATCTCGCCCCGTTCGTCGGGAAATGTCACATCGCATATATTCCGAAGGGCGGTCGAATCGTCGGTCTTTCGAAGCTCGCGCGATTGGCCGAGATTTACGCGCGCCGGCTGCAGGTTCAGGAGCGTCTGACGCAGCAGATCGCGAAAACGCTTTACGAGGGTCTTGAACCGCTCGGGGTAATGGTCGTGATTGAAGCCGAACATACGTGCATGACGCTTCGCGGCGTGAAAAAGCCGGGATCGAAGACGATTACGTCGGCCGTATTGGGCGGTTTTCGGCGCGACCCGCGAACCCGTGCCGAGGCGATGGCGCTCATCAAGGGATAAACGAAAATGAGGGAGACGAATCGATGAAACAAAAGCTCAGGAAAATTGTGGCGTTGATGTTGCTGATCGGGATCGGTCAGATCTCGGTGTTTGCTGACGGCGAAGATTACAAAGGCCTCTTCAGCGAACAGAAACTGCGGGATTTCATCCGGTTCTTTTCGGATGACGGCTTTCAGGGCCGCGGCCCGGGTACGCCGGGCGGTGAATTGGCTGCGAAGTTTCTGGCGCGGGAACTGGAGCGCATCGGAATCAAACCCGGCAACAACGGTTCGTACTTTCAGCCGGTGTCGCTGGTCGCGGCCCGTGCCGATCGCGGCACAAAACTCAGGGTTTCGAACCGCAACGCTACGTTCGAATACGCATTCGGCGATGATTTTGTGGCGACGACCGGAAACCAAAGTGATTTCGTCAACGCGGACGCCGAACTCGTCTTCGTCGGATACGGCGTTGAAGCGCCCGAGCAGAAATGGAACGACTACAAAGGTGATGCCGACGATTATCGCGGCAAGATACTGGTGATGATGGTCAACGATCCGCCGGCAACCGACAAGGAACCGAACCTTTTCGGCGGCAAAGCGCTGACTTATTACGGCCGCTGGACATACAAATACGAGGAAGCCGCTCGACGCGGCGCTGTCGGTGCGATCCTCATCCATACCGACGAATCGGCCGGTTACGGTTGGAATGTCGTCCGGACGTCGAACGGCAACTGGCGGTACGAAGTCGCGCGTACGGCGACCGACCGGACGCCGTTTCTCGGATTCAAATCATGGATGACCAACGATACCGCAAAGCGCGTTTTTTCTCAGGCAAACCTCAATCTTGATGAATTGCGCGAAAAGGCGCGAGATCGAAACTTCAAACCGGTCAAGCTCGGTGTCCGCGCGCAACTGAGTCTCAAGAGCGAGATCAGGCGCGTCGATTCAAACAACGTTGTTGGCATCTTTGACGGCGGCGACGACAAACTGAAAAGCGAATACGTCGTCCATACGGCGCATTGGGATCACCTCGGCGTCGGCGAACCGAACGCGAAGGGCGATGCGATTTACAACGGCGCGCTCGACAACGCATCAGGCTGCGGGCAGCTTCTCGCGATCGCCGAAGCGTTGACCAAGTTGCCGAAAAAGAAAATGCCGAAGCGGTCTCAGGTGTTTTTGTTCACGACGGCCGAAGAGCAAGGTCTTTTGGGCGCTGAATGGTATGCCCGGAATCCCGTTTTTCCGCTCGAACGCACGGCGGCGAATATCAACGTCGACGGCGGCAATTTTCTCGGACTGACGAAGGATTACGGTGCGCTCGGCGCCGAGCGTTCCGATCTTTGGGACATCGTTCAGAAAATACTGAAATCGCGCAACATGAACTTTCTGCCCGACAACCGGCCCGAGCAGGGTTACTTTTTCCGATCGGATCATTTTCCGTTCGCGAAAGGCGGCGTTCCGGCGCTCAGCATCCGCAACGGCGACGAATACGTCGGGAAACCGAAAGACTTCGGGCAGAAGTATTTCGAGGAATACAACCGCGTCAATTATCATCAGCCGTCCGATGAATTCAATCCGGATTGGCGATTTGACGGAATGATCCAGTCGCTCGACATCACGTTTGCGATCGCGCTTGAAATTTCAAACCTGAAAAAACTCCCGCGATACAACAAGGACGATGAGTTCGCGCGAGCCCAGCCGAACCGTAAGTGATTGAACAACTTAGGCCGTGCCGATCCGGTTTGCGGCACGGTCCGATTTTATGAAGACTTTTTACATCACGACGCCGATCTACTACGCGAACTCGCTTCCGCATCTCGGTCATCTTTACACCACGATCGTCGCCGACACGATTGCGCGGCATAAGCGCCAGCGCGGTTTCGCGACGTATTTTCTGACCGGCACGGACGAGCACGGCGTCAACATCCAGCGGGCAGCCGAACGTGCGGGGCGGACACCGCAGCAGCAGGTTGATTACATCTCGGGCGAACTCAAAAGAATGTTCGCCGAATTCGGTCTTTCCGGCTACGACATTTTCATGCGGACGACCGAACCGTTTCATTACGAAGGCGTACAGGAATTCTGGCGAAAAATGGCCGCCGGCAAAACGCCGAAAGGCAACGATGCCGTGTACAAAGGCAATTATGAGGCTTGGTTTTGCGCGCCCTGCGCCGAATTCAAGACCGAAACCGACTACCGGATTCCGGATGGTTCAGATATTCCGTTATGCCTCGTGCATGAAACCGCGCTCGATCGCGTGGCTGAGGAAAGCTATTTTTTCAGGCTTTCGGACTACGACGAAACTCTGCTTCGGATCATTGCATCCGAACCCGATCGGCTGCGGCCCGATGCGCGCCGGAATGAAGTTGCCGCATTCATCAAACGGGGTTTGCAGGACCTCGCCATTTCGCGCGAACGAAAATCGGTAAGTTGGGGCGTGCCGGTTCCGGGCGACGACAATCACGTCATGTATGTTTGGGTCGATGCGCTGTCGAACTACGTTACCGCCCTTGGTTACGGCAATACTGAACGGACCGGATTCGATCGGTTCTGGCCCGCGGCGCATCACATCGTCGGTAAGGACATTCTCAGGTTTCATACAATTTATTGGTGGTCATTTCTGTTGGCCGCCGGATTCGAACTTCCGCAAACGGTTTACGCGCATGGAATGTGGCTCGACGCCGACGGCCGCAAGATGGGCAAAACGCTCGGCAACGTCATCAGTCTCGACGTACTCAAGCGCCATTTTCAGACCGATGTCATTCGCTATTTCGTACTCCGTGAAATGGTCTTCGGCCAGGACGGCAATTTCGGTTATGGAACGCTTATCGACCGCGCAACGGCAGATCTCGCCAACGGGCTCGGGAATCTGTCATCGAGGACGCTGTCGATGATCTCGAAGTATCGAGATGGAAAGGTTCCGTCGGGTGTCATCCACGACGAAAATATCCTCAACGCAAAACGGATCGGGCTCGCGTCGGACGATCAGGAACTGGCGTCGGTGCTCGCCCACGCGCGTGATGAGTTCATCCGTCGATTCGACAATTTCGAATTTTCGCTTGCGCTCGAATCGCTGTGGAATGTTATCGCCCGGATCGACAAGATGATCACGGATTCCAAGCCGTGGGAGTTGATCAAAGACGCGAATCAGACCGAATCCTTAAACGCAGTTTTGTACCGATCGACCGAGACCCTTCGCTGGCTCTCGGTCATGCTCTTTCCGGTCATGCCTGAATCGGCGCAGAACATCTACCACCAGTTGGGGCTTGGCGACGATCTCGCCGGCGTAAATCCTGAAGATCTTAAATGGGGCGGAATCAAACCCGGGGCGGCGATCGGTGAAACAGTCGCCGTGTTCCCAAGACTTGATAAAAAAGCAATCATGAACGATATCGAAAACGAAAAGAATGACGCGCCGGCGGTGGTCGAAACCGTTGCGGCCGAACCTGTCGTCGAAGAGAATTTCATTACGATCGACGATTTTCTCAAAGTCGAACTCAAGATCGGCGAAGTGCTCGTTTGCGAGCGGATCCCGAACGCCGATAAGCTGCTGCGGTTCGAGATCGAGCTTGGCGAGGAAAAGCCGCGCCAGATCCTGGCCGGACTTGCCGAATATTATGAGCCCGAAAAGCTGATCGGACGGAAAGTGGTCGTCGTCGCCAATCTCAAACCGCGAAAGATGCGCGGACTTGAGTCGCAGGGGATGATCTGTGCTGCTTCGCTCGATGGCGACGACACGGCGCCGGCGATGGCGACGTTTATTGAAGACGTGAAAAACGGAGCGCGTTTGAGGTAGAAGAATGCAAAGGATTGGCTGGATATTGGTGATCTTTTTTGCGGCCGTTTCGATTGCCGACGCGCAACGGCGGATAGCGACCGTACGAGTTCCGCTTCCGCCGCCGGCGATTTACACTAATCCGAAACCGACGGATCTCAAGCCTTTCAAGCCGGCCGACGGTTATTTCAGCGTTGTTTTCGCGGGAAAAGCCGCGGTCGAAGAACAAGCGGCAAACAACGGCGATATCTTTGATTATCGGGCCAACCACGGTCCGATGAGACAAACATTAGTCGTCGGAGAATTCGAGTTTGAAATTGCCGAACCCGGAAAATTTCTTGAACGCTATCGCTCGGGTCTCAAGAAGGAAACGCTTGTGTCTGAAAGAGAAATTACCTTGGCGGGACGTCCAGGCAAGGAGTTTATTATTGATGCCGGAAACAACTACGAGCTCTTGAAGATAACGGTCATCGGCAACCGGCTTTATTCGTTGGGTTGCGCGGTGGATAATTGGCAGACTCTGAAGAAATCTTATCAGGCGCGCGTGACGGAATTTATGGCCGAATGCGATCGGTTCTTCGGCAGTTTTGAGATCCTTCGTTTTCCGCCCCCTGAGGTCGCGCCAAAGCCCGACGAATTCATCGGATTCATTGACGGCAGGAAGTATGAAAATCCTTACTTCGGGGTTGCGATGACGCTTCCGGCTGGCTGGTCCGCGATCGATGATTCTGAAATCAGAAACGCGTTGAAGTCGGGGGCCGAGCTGTCAAGCTCGGAATCGGAAGCTTTCAAGCGCAAGTTGGCTGAGTCGATCGATAAGGAACTCGTGATTTTCGGCGCGGGCGCGCCGATCTCGAAGGGATCCGGAGCGAACTTGATGATCTCGGTTCGTAAACAGGCAGCGGTCAGATCGATCGATGTCATCAATGCATCCCGGAGTTTTTTTGCCCAGTCGGACGCTTTCAGCGTCGGCGAGGCTAGATCTGAACGACGCGACGGTGTTCGGATGTCGCAGCTCGAAATTGTGAATCGTGCAACCGGAATCGAAATCCGTCAAAATCTTTTGGTGATCATGCGTCGTGGTTACTCAGTATCGATCGTTTTGAGTTACAGAACGGACGCTGAGAAAGGGATGGTCGACGGAATCATCAGAAGCATTGCATTCAAGTAAACGGCTGAAAAGCACAATCCTCAAACTAGCGATCGGCGCGCGTTTGTTGTTTTGTTTTCAGCCGGAGTCGCGCTTGGGCGCCAGAGGAAGGCAACGAAGGCAGTGACAGCGTCACTGACAGTCGTCGTATGACCGGTCGTGGTCGAGAATTGTAGGGAGTATGACGCAACTCCGTTGAACGAACGACGAAGTTTTGGAAGCAAATAAATTCATGACATTCAATCCGTACGACGATATTTCAACCAAGGGCGGGATCGGCATGTTGCTTGGGCGGTTTGGATCATGAAACTCGTCGATTCACATTGTCACATTGACGGCGAGCAGTTTGACGAGGATCGCGCCGCGGTGATCTCGCGTGCGCGCGAATCGGGCGTGACCGCGATGCTTAATATCGGTAGCGGATCACCGCGTGAAACTTCGTTTGAGAAAACGGTCGAACTCGCGAAGGAACACGATTTCATCTTTGCGGCCGTCGGTATTCATCCGCACGATGCGATCGAATATTCGGATGAAGTCGAGGCGCGGCTTGTCGCGCTGGCAAAATCGACGGACAAAGTGGTCGCCTGGGGCGAGATCGGACTCGATTTCTACTATGATCACAGTCCGCGCGATACCCAGATCGCGGTTTTCCGGCGACAGATAAGGCTCGCGCGCAGTTTGGAATTGCCGATCATTGTTCATAGCCGCGACGCGAATGACGAAACGATCGGAATTCTGAGCGAAGAATGCTCTGACAATGGATTTCCCGGCGGCGTGATGCATTGTTTCGGCGGGACGGCCGCGATGGCCGAAGCCCTGATGCCGCTCGGATTCATGATCTCGTTC
>JBGASE010000075.1:0-30159 GCA_044229875.1 Pyrinomonadaceae bacterium
CCGCTGCTGCGAACACCGAAAAGAAATAACAATTTCCACGAGTGTTAAGTCACGGCACGCTGTCTTCGGGCAGCGTGTTTTCTTTTGTCCGTAATTTCGACCGCCTCGAATTGACTAAAGACCCCAAAAAACATATATTGCGTGATGTTCCAAAACAACTTGGGAATAGCTTTAACTAAATTTCGTTTGATTACTTTGCAAAAAACAGGAGAAGAGAAACTTTCATGAAAAAGATCTTTGGACTTTCGGCCATTTTGGCACTCGGCGTTTTTTCATTTGCTTGCGGTGATTCAGCCGGCAACGTGGCAAACACGGCTGCGAACAAAGCTGCCAACGCGACGAATTCCGCTGCGAATACGATGAAGGAAGCGACGAATACGGTTTCGAACGCCACGAATTCGGCGGCGAACACGATGAAGGAAGCCACGAATTCGGCGACCAACACGATGAAGAATGCGGCAAACACCACCACCAATGCGGTGAAAGAAACGGTGAACAAGGCTGTCAACGCCACCAAATAGGTTCGTCAAAGCTACATCTGAAAAGGCCGTCCAACTCCGGACGGCCTTTTTTGTTTTCACCTCATCTGTTCGTTTAGTTCGCCGACGTCGAATACAGGTTGGCGGCATGTATAGTCCTGACATACGAAGACCGCCGGCCGATCCATCGCTGTCTTTCCCGAAACGAACGGGATATGCTGCGCGACCGTGTCATCTCCGGTAGAAATCTCAACGACAACTTTAATCGGCTGGTACGGACGCCACACCGCCGACCGGAGATCATCCGAGCCACCGACAATTACAATCTCGTTCCGCCGACCCAAATAGAATTCCAAGGCGCCAAGAGCGCGCCCGAAACCGGACGGATACATCCTGCTCTGAGCCGCCACCAACCGCAGGACCGCGACCGCGAACCGCTGGTACCTGTCATCACCGGTCAAGACGGCGAGCTTCAGAAGAAGGTCCGCAGCCGCCGAGTTGCCGGACGGCGTTGCGTTGTCAAAAAAGTCTTTGGTCCGGACGATCAATTCCTCATGATCGGCAGATGTGAAAAAGAAACCACCCGATTCTTCGTCCCAAAACTTCACGATCATTTCATCGGCAACGGATTTCGCCGACTGAAAATACGCGATTTCGCCGGTCGTCTGAAAAACATCGAGCAAACCGCATCCGAGATTCGCGTAATCTTCGAGAAACGCGCCGATCTTGGCCCGGCCGTCCTTCCACGTCCGCAATACGCGACCGTCCGCGATCAGTTCGGAAATGAGAAAGTCGGCATTCGAGCGTGCGATCTGAAGATAATCGTCGCGCCCGAGAACCGCCGCAGCCTCCGCAAACGCCGAGAGCATGAGGCCGTTCCAAGCCGTCAGTATCTTCTCATCCCGAAACGGCTTGACTCGCTTTTCCCGGACTTCGAAAAGTGACTTTCGTCCGCGATCGAGAATCGTCCGGACTTCATCTGAAACGTCTTCAAATCCGTCGTTGGCGACGTTGAGAATGTTTCGCCCCTCAAAATTACCGCTTGCAGTGACGCCGTAAAATTCACGAAAGACCTTGCCGTCGCTTGCGCCGAGAATTTCATCGATCTCAGCGGCATCCCAGATAAAGAACTCGCCCTCGGAACCCTCACTGTCGGCGTCCTGCGCCGAATAGAATCCGCCTTTTGGATCCGTCATCTCGCGAACCGCATAATCGAGGGTTTCGACGGCAATCCGTTTGAAAAGTTCGTCGTTCGTGACTTGATAAAGATGCAGATAGACCGACGCCAACTGAGCGTTGTCATAAAGCATTTTCTCGAAATGCGGGACAAGCCAAACCGCATCGACCGAATATCGGTGAAACCCGCCGCCGAGTTGATCATAGATCCCGCCTTCGGCCATTTTGCGGCAGGTCTGCCGGACGATTTCGAGGGCGCGTGCATTGCCGGTCCGCTTGTGATACCTGAGCAGGAATTCGAGACTCATCGCCGGCGGGAACTTCGGAGCTCCTCCAAAACCGCCGTTGCGTGAGTCAAAGTACTTGTCGAAATGCACGAATGCGGCGTCAAGCTGATCTTCGGAAAGCCGGTCTACCGACGCGTCCTTCAATGCCTGCCGACGCATCTCGGCGATTACGTCGTCTGATGAATCGAGCAATTCCTGTCGTTTTGTCGCCCAGACATCCGCAATACTGATCAGAACACGTTTACGTTCATCGGCCAACCGCCGCTGCCCGTCGTCATTTGAACGTAATTCATGTAGATCTTGTCGACGTCGGGACGTTCTTCCATGTCGACTTTGATGCTGATGAAATTCTCGTTGAGGATCGCCGCCGTTTCTTCATCCGCGAACGATTCATGTTCCATCACGTGGCACCAGTGACATGCCGAGTACCCGATGCTGACAAGAACCGGTTTGTCCTCGGCCGCTGCCCGTCCAAAGGCTTCGTCGCCCCACGGATACCAATCCACGGGATTATGCGCGTGCTGAAGCAGATATGGCGATGTTTCATTGATAAGCTTGTTCGTGTATTTTTTACTTCCCTGCATGGTCATAGATTCTTTCACGCCTCGCGGCAAAAATACAGTTCCGCGCTCCAGTGGGCCGACGACAAACCCGGCACGCCGATAACGCATCCAACATGGCGTCCATTCCGTCCAGAACAGTAGAATTTCCTAAGCGATCATTTGTTGAGGTGTAAAATGAACATGAAACTGAAATTGCGAGTATTGGCGGCCGTCGTCGGCTGTCTGATGATGACGGCAACGGCGCCGGCTCAGTCAGCGTCGACGAAGATCGCCGTCATACAGTCTTATCGATTTACCGACGAAAAGACGGGAATTATGAAATTCGTCGCCGCCTTCAAGCAGGTTGACAAGGAATTCGAGGCGGTCGCCAAGGAACTCGACGCGATGCGGACGAAATATGACGGATTAGTCCGCGAGATCACCGATCTTCAGGCGAAGGTGGCGAAGGGTACGGTTCCGGTTGACCCGAAGTCGATTGAAACAAAGGCCCTCGAGGCGTCCCAACTCGACCGGGAAATCAAATTCAAAGCTGAAGACGCGAAGGCCAAATTCGAGCGCCGCCAACAGGAAGTGCTGAAACCGATCCAGCTCGACATCGGCAAAGCGATCGGCGAATACGCCAAGCAAAAGGGATTTGCGCTGATCTTCGATGCGTCGAAGGATGAAGTCGGACTGCTGATCGCGATCGGCGACGAGAAAGTTGACGTAACGACGGACTTCATCGCCTTTTACAACGCGCGGCCGGCAAACACGCCGGCAAAACCGTAGTTCAATTCCGGCCCGTGCCCGGCCATCGGGCCGACGCTTTTTTGACCCGCGTTTTTCTGATATATTACGTCAGATGACGCCGCGATCAGAGGCAAAACTCAGACCCTCGATCAAACGCCCGAGTCTTTTCGCGGGCGATTAATCTCCTCTTCTCAAAATTGCCGTTTATCCCGCGTGCCAAACGGCGCGCTTCAATCGTCAAACTGAATCAACCAAGAGGAGAATTTATGAAACCGATAACCGAACTCCAGAAACCCGTTATCAAAACCGAGCTTCCGGGCCCGAAGTCGCGCGAGATCATCGCCGCCGACGCCCAATACGTGACGCCGAGCTATCCGCGGCCGGACTATAAATTGGTCGCCGAGCGCGCTTACGGCGTTTGGATCGAAGATCCGGACGGAAACGTCTTTCTTGACGGCAATGCCGGCGTCGCCGTCTGCTCGACCGGACATTGCCATCCGGAGATCGTCGCCGCGATCACCGAACAGACCAATCGTCTTATCCATCTTTGCGGCACCGACTACTACTATCGCCACATGCCGGAACTCGGCAAAAAACTAAGCGAGATCTGTCCGATCGACGGTCCGACCAAGACGCATTTTGCGAACTCCGGCGCGGAGGCGATCGAAACGGCGCTGAAACTTGCAATGTACCACACGCGCCGACAGAAGTTCATTTCGTTTTTCGGCTCGTTCCACGGACGAACGCTCGGCGCACTGTCGCTGACGTCGTCGAAGAAGGCTCAGCGCCTCGGCTTCATGCGTCAGGCGCTCGACGTAGTTCACGTTCCCTACCCGAACAAATTCCGGCATTTTGCTGACGACATGCCGTGCGACGAAGAAAAGATTACGCGTGACGTCATCAACTGGATCGAGAACCGTCTGTTCAAAACGACGACGCCGCCGGAAGAGGTCGCCGGGATCATTCTTGAAGCGGTGCAGGGTGAGGGCGGATATGTTCCGGCACCGAAATCGTTCGTCAGGGAACTTCGCCGGATCTGTGACGAGAACGGCATCATGCTCATTGTCGACGAAGTGCAGTCCGGCATGGGCCGCACCGGAAAGATGTTCGCGCTTGATCATCACGAAGGCGTTTCGGCCGACATCATGTGTCTCGCCAAAGGCATCGCGTCGGGGCTACCGATCGGCGCATGCGTCGCGCGTGCCGACATCATGGACTGGCACAAGGGCGCGCATGCTTCGACGTTCGGCGGAAATCCGGTCTGTATCGCCTCGGCGCTCAAAACAATTGAACTGCTTGAAAACGGTATCGTCGAAAATGCGGCCGAAGTCGGCGATTATCTGAAAGCCGGCCTCGAATCGCTCAAGTCGAAGTTTGATTGCATCGGCGATGTCCGCGGGCTGGGTCTCATGATCGGTGTCGAGTTTGTGACCGACAAATCGAGCCTCAAGCCGGATGCCGAGCTTCGCGACCGGATCGAAATGGCTTGCTTTGAACGCGGCCTGATCATTCTCGGTTGCGGCACCAGCACGATCCGCTGGTCGCCGCCGCTGATTTTCACGAAAGAAAACGCCGCTGTCGCGCTCGAAATTTTTGAAAATGCGATCACGGCGTCATTGCAGAATTGATCGTGCCGTTCTTTTTTCAATCGAAAATGCCCGATTCTCAGGAGATCGGGCATTTTCAGATTTGGGGCAATTCGCGAGGATCACCGGGAGTTTACGCGATCGTCGGCGATGTGCTAGTTTTGGAACATGAACAGAAGGGATTTTCTTGCAATTGGAATCGGATCGGCGGTTGCGGCCGGATTTCCGGCGATCATCGGTTATGCAAAACCGCGTGAGTTCCCGCCGTTGCCGTATGCAGCAAACGCGCTTGCGCCGGTGATCTCGGCTCAAACGGTCGATATCCATTACAACAAGCATCACAAGGGCTATTTCGATCCGGTGAACAAACTAACAGCCGGCACCGCGCTTGCCGAGGCACCGCTTGAAGAGATCATCAGAAAAACCGCTAAGGATCCGGCAAATCTCAATAGTCCGAGCCTGTTCAATATGGCCGCACAGGTCTGGAACCACACGTTTTATTGGAACAGTCTGAAGCCGAACGGCGGCGGAAAGCCGTCGGGCAAGATGCTCGACAAGATCAATTCCTCATTCGGTGATTGGGAAACATTCCGTAAGGCGTTTGCAGATGCGTCGGTTTCGACGTTTGGAACCGGCTGGAGCTGGCTCGTTGCCGACAAGAAAGGCAAGCTGGCGGTGATCAAGACAGAAGACGCCGAAACGCCGCTCACGATGAATCTGACGCCGCTTCTGACAATCGACGTCTGGGAACACGCATATTATCTCGACTACCAAAACCGCCGGGCCGCATATGTCGACGCCGTCATCGACAAGCTGCTCAACTGGGAATTCGCCGCCGCCAATGCAGAAACGCGCACGTAGTAAGCGTGCGCGCTCGCAGCGCGAGCGGTGAGCAGTAAGCAGTTTGCGGCGAGTGGTTAGACGGGAGCCGTTTGAAGTGAGCGCCGGGCTACTATTAACTTCATGAAATTCTCGCGCGAGCCGCGCTTTTGCAATCACAAAAGTCCATCCAATTTCTCTCGCATACCGACACCTTCGGCCGTTGCTTCTATGGCAATGCCTGTCGCGAAGCTGAGAGACTTCTATTTTTTTCCGTGAAAAGCTGTGGGGTACACTTAGGGTTATGAAAATGAAAAACGGACAAATAAAAACCGCTCCGATGCCTCGGGTTTTGAGCAGTGGAGAATTCGAACTTTCATTGAACTCACCGTGCTCCGTCAGGCTGTATAGGTTTTTTCTCCAATGGAAATGCAGAATTGGAGATCAAAACTCCAGAGGAATTGAATCGAGCGCTTCTCGGCGCATCTATGCCAACTGATTTTGTCAGAGTTACGCCTTCAGGCGTGAGTCAATCTCACGCCTGAAGGCGTAACTCTGACGATCACCCTTTCGCCTTTTTGATCTCCTCGACGAGGACCGGAACCGCCTCGAACAAATCGCCGACGATGCCGTAGTCGGCGATGTCAAAGATCGGCGCTTCGGCGTCCTTGTTGATCGCGACGATCGTTCCCGAGTTCTTCATTCCGACAATGTGCTGGATCGCCCCTGAGATCCCGAGGGCAATGTAAAGCTTCGGTGCCACCGTTTGCCCCGACGAACCGATCTGACGGTCAATCGGCAGCCATTCGCTGTCGCAGATCGGGCGCGATGCCGCGACGTCGGCACCGAGCGCGTCTGCAAGCTGCTGAGCGACGGCGATATTCTCCTGCGACTTGATCCCGCGGCCGATGGCGACGATGATTTCGGATTTCGAGAGATCGACCGAGGCCTTGGCTTCCTGGAACGGTGCTTCCGGCGTCATCCTGATATCGCCGACATTGACGTCCATATTAACAACCGATGCGTTCCCGTTCACGGCGCTTTCTGGCCGGAACGCACCTGACTGGAAGGTGACGAAGATCGGGCCCGATCCTTCGACCGTCACGTCGGCATCGAGCTTTCCAAGAAAAATGCGGCGCGTGAACACCAGATTTCCGCCGTTGTTCGTGTAACGGATCACGTCGCCGACAAGCTCGGCTCCGAAACGCGCCGCGACCTTCGGCGCGAAGTCGCGAACCTGATAGGTATGCGACATCACGACATACGCCGGATTTTCGGCCTTGATCACCGCTTCCCAAGCGTCAGAATAGCCGTCAGGCGTATAGGTTCCGAGTTTGGGGTTCTTGGCGACAATCACTTTTTCGAGATCATAGCCGGCGATCTCGCTTGCGAGCGCGCAATCGCCGCCGCACGGGATCACAGCCGAGACTTTCATCCCGAGATCTTTTCCGATGCTCTGGGCGGCCGCGATCGCCTCGATCGAGGTCTTGTTGAGAACGCAGTCTTTGTGTTCGATGAATACCAGAATCATATATTTTTGGTTGATCGAAGTTCACTGAAAATTCAGCAAAGATCAAAAAACGCGAACCTCCGATTTCAATTTTTCGACCAACTCAAGGGCGCCCGCTTTGGCGTCGCCGTTCCCGAGAATCTGAGTCTGTTTTGTCTTGAGCGGCATGTAAACCCGCTGGATTGTCTGTTTTGCACCGCCGTCGACCGATGCCGCGACCTCTTTGACCGGCTTCGATTTCGCCGCCATGATTCCCTTCAAACTCGCATAGCGGATCTGCGAAATCCCCGACTGAATCGTCAAAAGCGCCGGCGTCGGATACGTAAACCACTGATACCAACCGCTTTCAAGTTCACGTTTGACGCGAAGCGCCGGATTCTCACGATCGACCTCGATCACAAGCGTGGCATGGGGAACGCCGAGAAGTTCGGCGAGAATGACGCCCGTCTGACCGAAACTGGCGTCGTCCGACTGAAGTCCTGTGAACACGAGATCGGCGTTCTCTTCGCGGATCGCGTCGGCGATGACTGTCGCGATCTGGAGCGGCGACAATTTGTTCGCGCCATCGGCGACGATGTGGATAGCGCGGTCGGCGCCGCGTGCCAATGCGTCCTTGATGACGGTTTTCGCCGATTGTCCGCCGAGCGAACAGACAATCACTTCTCCGCCGCCTTTTGCTTCCTTCATTCGAAGCGCTTCTTCGAGCGCGTACCCGTCGGACTCATTCGTCTGAAGTGAAATATCGCCCTCGTCGATCCATTTCCCATCGCCCGCGATTCGCAGAACCGCATCCTTATTGGCGACTTGCTTCATCAATACAACGATTTTCATAAATTCATCCTTTTTAAGAATTTTCTTAATAGTTCCAATTCTAATTCGTAGCCTGAAAAACGACAACTGAATGGTCATTCATTCATAGAAAAAAGGTGTCCGGCGGATGGCACATCCGGGACACCTCAAAAAATGCTAAGCGTCGTAACGCTTGAAAATCAGACAGGCGTTGGTTCCGCCGAATCCGAAGCTGTTCGAAAGAACGTACTCAACCGTTGCCTCGCGAAGTTTGTTCGGCACGTAATCGAGATCGCAATCAGGATCCGGATTCTCGTAATTGATGGTCGGCGGCAATACCGAGTTGTTGAGTGCAAGGATTGAAATCACTGCCTCAATTCCGCCGGCCGCGCCGAGCGCATGCCCGGTCATCGACTTTGTCGAACTGACGGGCAATTTGTACGCATGATCACCAAAGACCTTTTTGATCGCCAGTGTCTCAAATTTGTCGTTATAAGGCGTCGAGGTTCCGTGGGCATTGATGTATCCGACCTGTTCCGGCGAGATCGCCGCGTCTTTGAGCGCTCGCTGCATGACGCGGATCGCACCTGAACCGGTCTCGTCCGGCATCGTGACGTGAAACGCGTCGCCGCTCATGCCGTAACCTACGATCTCGGCGTAAATTTTCGCGCCGCGCGCCTTGGCATGCTCGAGTTCTTCAAGAATCACGATCCCGGCGCCTTCGCCGATCACGAATCCGTCACGCTCGGCGTCAAACGGGCGTGATGCCCGGGCCGGTTCGTCATTGCGGCGGGAAAGTGCACGCATCGAATCAAAACCGGCAACCGACATCGGAGTGATCGCGCTTTCCGCACCGCCGCAGATCATCGCATCCGCGTCGCCGCGTTCGATCAATCTGAAACTATCGCCGATCGCGTGGGCACCGGCTGAACAGGCTGTCGCCGTCGCCGAATTCGGGCCTTTCGCGCCGTGGCGGATCGAAACGTTGCCCGAAGCGAGGTTGACGATCGCCGATACGATAAAGAACGGCGAGACACGCCCCGGTCCGGAATTGAGCAGCTTTTCATGCTCGCGCTCGATCGCCCAAAAATCGCCGATTCCGGAACTGATGTAGGTTCCGACCATTTCGGAATTCGAGTCGTCGATGACCAAGCCGCTGTCTTTGACGGCCTCATCGGAAGCGGCAATCGCAAAATGGGTGAACGCACCCATGCGCCGCGCTTCCTTTTTCTCGAGGTAGTCTTCAGCGCTGAAGTCTTTCACCTCGCAAGCGAACTTGACGTCGAATTTCTCGGTGTCAAACTTTCTGATTAGGTCCGCGCCGCTCCGACCTTCGAGCAACGCCGACCACGTGGCATCGACGCTGTTCCCGACAGCGGTAACCAGACCAAGTCCCGTGACTACAACACGACGTTTCATAACTTTTGAAAAAAACGAATCGTTAATTGCCGGTGGTCCGACAAACGCGTCCGGATCCGGCAATTAACGATCAATGATAAACAAACTAGTCCTGTTTGTGCTGTTCGACGTACGCATACGCGTCGCGGACGGCCTGAATCTTTTCGGCGTCTTCGTCCGGAATTTCGATGTCGAACTCTTCTTCAAAACGCATCACGAGCTCAACGAGATCCAGCGAATCCGCTCCGAGATCTTCGATAAACCGAGCATTTTCGGTAACTTCCGCTTCATCTACTCCAAGTTCGTCAACAATGATCTGTTTAATCTTATCCTGAATTTCTGACATATTTTCTCCTGTTGTAATAAATAAATTGTCGGTCAGAGACAATGCTCTTTACCCTGCGAATAACTCCAAACTTTTTGCCAGCGACTCGGCGGAGTCAACCTGCGCGCCGGTCGCGTCGCGGTTGATCTGTCTGATCAGACCCGAAAGCACCTTGCCCGGGCCGACCTCGACAAACGTCGTAACGCCTTTTGCCAACAGTGTCTCGATCGATTGCGCCCAACGCACCGGCGATGAAACCTGTTCGACCAGTGCGGTCCGAGCCCGCGCGCCGGCAATATTCGAATCAGCCGTCACATTCTCGATGATCGGGCACGAAAGATCGCTGAAATCAATTGCTGCCAGGTCTTCCGCCAACCGCAGCTGCGCCGGCATCATCAGACCGCAATGAAAAGGCGCCGACACGTTCAGTTTTATCGCTCGTTTCGCGCCGCGCTCTTTCAACAAGTCGATCGCACGATCTACCGCCCCGGCATCGCCCGCGATCACGATCTGCGACGGTGAATTGACGTTCGCCGGTGAGCAGGTCTGGCCCGCTGCCGCTTCGGCACATGCGATTTCAACGGTCTCAAGCGGCAATCCGAGGATTGCGGCCATCGCGCCGTCTCCGACCGGAACCGCTTCCTGCATGTACGTACCGCGCTTTCTGACGGTCGTGACCGCATCACGGAACCGCAAGGCTCCGGCGGCAACCAGCGCCGAATATTCTCCGAGGCTATGTCCCGCCACAAACGAGGGCTTCGGAAATCCCTCAGATTCCATCGCGCGAAATGCTGCCACGGAGACTGTCAAGATCGCCGGCTGCGTATTCGCGGTCAGCGCGAGATCCGCATCCGTGCCCGAAAAGCACATTTCCGACAGCGAAAACCCAAGCGCTTCGTCTGCCTCGGCAAAAATTTCACGGGCCGCCGGGAAATTATCGAACAGATCCCTGCCCATCCCGACCGACTGGCTTCCCTGTCCGGGAAAGACGTAGGCAATCGGCGAACCCGGCGCAACCTTGGTTGTTTCGTCGCTCATTATCAACAAATCAAAACCGGATCACGGTTCCGCCCCACGTAACACCGCCGCCGAACGCCGTCAACAGCACGAGGCTGCCCTCCTTGATCTTTCCGGCTTCGAGGCATTCGTCAAGCGCGATCGGAATCGACGCCGACGACGTGTTTCCATGGTAGGCGATGTTCGAATAAACCTTCTCTTCCGAAACTCCGAGCCGCGACGCGACCGCGTCGGTAATCCGCTGGTTCGCCTGATGCGGGATCACGAGATCGACATCCTCAACCGTATAACCTGCCTTCTCAAGCATCTCCGCCGAAATGTCGGCCATCGACCGAACCGCGACCTTGAACAACTCATTGCCCTTCATCTTGAAAAAATGAAGGCGGTTGTCGATCGTTTCATGCGATGTCCCGAGTTTTGTACCGCCGCCCGGCGCATAAAGCTGCTCTTCGTAACGCCCGTCGGAACGGATCTTGGTGGCGAGAATTCCCTTGCCCTCCGGCACCGGACCAACGACTGCGGCACCCGCGCCGTCGCCGAAAATCACACACGTCGACCGATCCGTATAATCGACATACTTCGTCAGAACCTCGGCTCCGATGACGAGCGCGTACCGGATCTGTCCGGTCCTGATCATCGATTCGACCATCGTCAATCCGTACAGAAAGCCCGAACAAGCGGCAAACACGTCCATCCCCGCCGCGTTGACCGCGCCGAGCTGCGCCTGGATCAGTGCTCCGGTCGACGGCATGATCTGGTCAGGCGTCGTCGTCGCACAGACGATGATATCGATGTCTTCGGGTTTCAAGCCGGCGCGGTCAAGCGCCATTTGCGCCGCACGCGTGCCGAACTGCGAAGTATATTCGTTGTCCGCCGCCTTGTGACGCTGTTTGATCCCGGTCCGCGTGGTGATCCACTCATCGCTGGTCTCAACGATCCGCTCCAGATCGGCATTCGTCAGAATGCCTTCCGGATAGGCGTGCCCCATTCCGATGATTCCTGCATTGTTTGACATTTTTGACCTTGAGACCGCGGTACCGTTAAGAGATTTCCGCACCCGATCCAAATCGAATCAAATTACTCGGATTCTTTAACGTCAAGAATTTGTCGACCTTTGTACATCCCGGTATCCGGATCGATACGGTGCGGACGCTTCGGTTCGCCGCTGTCTTTGTCAATGTAATACTGCGGCGCAGTCAGTGCGTCATGCGCTCGGCGTTGACGCGTTCTTGATTTGGAGTGTCTCCGTTTCGGATTTGGCATAATTACCTCTAAGTTAAACTCTTTCCCGTCGACCGGCAGCACCATACGATGCACCGATCTACTTAATATCTTTCAAAGCCGACCAGCGCGGGTCGATTTCTTCACGTCCGCAGCCGCACTCTGAATCGTTTAGATTCGCGCCGCAATCCGGACAAAGTCCGCGGCATCCCGGTTCGCAGAATATCTGCTCCGGCAAAAACAAAAGAACCTGCTCGCGAACAATCTCGGAAATATCAAGAACGTCGTCCGAAAGCAATGACGCGTCCATATCTTCTCCGGCGATCTGCGACTCGGACTCGTTGTCGAACAACTCGGCCGGCACGAACACTTCCCTGAAGCTGAGATCGACCGGAAGTCTCATCGATCGCAGGCACCTGACGCAATCGCAATCAACGAAACCATTGACGCGCCCTTCGACGACGACTTTCGGCCCGGTCCTGAGGATGATCCCTGACGCTTTGAGCGGCTCCGCAATTCGGGCGGCTTCCTCTTCAAGATCCGGCGAGACCTCACAATCGAAACTGAGGTTCGCACCGGGTGCGTCATTTAAGTCAACAATCATCCTTCAAAGAATAAAATATCAATTATCATTGCGCGAAACGCAAAGAATTTATTATAGCCTCTGAACTTGGTCTGTCAAACAAGATGTGCGATCCGAATCAACCGGCATCGGATCCGACCGCTTCCGAATAATCGTCAAAACCCCGTTGTCGAAGGATCCGGTCAAGCCCGCCGACGATGTCACGCGCAAACCCCGGTCCGTGATAAACAAAGCCAGTGTATGCCTGAACCAGCGTCGCACCCGCCGCGATCTTTTCAAACGCATCTTCCGCGCTGAAGATGCCGCCGACGCCGATGATCGGAATCGAACCGTTTGAGAGCGTGCGAATCCGGCGCACGAGATCGGTTGAGCGTGCGCGCAGCGGAAGTCCGCTGAGACCTCCGGCCTCATCGATCCTCGTCTTCAGTCCGTCGCGCCGGACGGTTGTATTGGTCGCGATGATCGCCGCGATCCCGGTCTCAAGCGCGACGCTGACGATCGATTCCGTCTCGGCGTCGGTGAGATCCGGCGCGATCTTCAGAAGCAACGGCTTTGGGCCGTTGGGGCCGCCGAGTTCGCGATTGGCATCCATCAACGCCCGGAGCAGATCGCGAAGCCTGGTCTCGGACTGCAATTCACGCAGATTCGGGGTATTCGGGCTTGAAACGTTGACCGAAACATAATCGGCGACGCCGAAAACCGTTCGCATCGACGAAAGATAGTTCTCGACCGACGCATCGAGTTCGGTGTC
Source organism: Pyrinomonadaceae bacterium (assembly GCA_044229875.1). GTDB lineage: Bacteria > Acidobacteriota > Blastocatellia > Pyrinomonadales > Pyrinomonadaceae > JAFDVJ01. The sequence goes on from JBGASE010000075.1 coordinate 13,234, forward strand.
CTTGTTCTTTCCGATATTGACGCCGACGACACACGAATGCGGTCCGCCGAGCCGTTCAGCGACTCGTTCCGCACCGTCGTTATTGAACCCGAACCTGTTGATGAGAGCGAAATCGTCGGGCAATCGGAACAAGCGCGGCCGATCGTTTCCGGGCTGCGGCCTGAACGTCACGGTTCCGACTTCGACCGCGCCGAATCCGAGCGCGGCCAACTGATCAACGGCAACCCCGTTCTTGTCGAAACCCGCCGCGACGCCGAGCGGGTTCGGGAACGAAAGTCCGAATGCTGAAACGGGTCCGTACGAAAATTGAAGCTTATAATGGTGTCCCGCGGCGCGGCGCATGAAGCCTGGTCCGAGACCGACACGCAAAGCGCCGAGACCGAGTTCGTGCGCGGTTTCGGGCGGTAATCCGAATAATGCCGGTCGGAGAAGGCGATCGTAAAGTAAAGACATTCAGCTAAAAGAAGATCGCCCAGGTTGAAAAATCGTCGGAAAAATTCTCGAACCGGTGGTCGATGTGTGCCGGAACGAAAAACGCGTCGCCCGTTTCGAAATCGTGCCGCGTTCCGCCGATCAGGATCTCGCCTTTGCCGGATGCGATGAAATAGAATTCGTCACGGTCGTGATTGGTTTGGCGGTCGACGGAACGGGGCGCGAAAAAGACAAGCGTTACCCCGTTCTTCTCGAATGGTTCGATATCGCGGACTCCGTCGGGCCACTTTTCATTTGCCGGCAGCGGCAATCGTGAAAGAAACTCCTCAACCGTGAACTTCATAGCGGAAGTTTAGCTTTCAAGTAAGTAACAATCAATTTTCGAACGACGGGCATCGATTTGCCGACGATGAAATTCGCGGCCTTACCCGAAACAACGAGAGTCTGCGCGCTGAACTTGAGGATCGGCGGGGCCGCCACGACCAGCGTTTTGCCGGTCACAACTGCCGCCTTTCCGGCAAATTCCGCGGTTTTTGAAACGACGGTGATGACTTTTCGGACGGTTTTTCCTTCGGAAGACTTGGTTTGACCGTTGATTGAGAGGCAGAAAAACGCGACGACCGTCGCCGCGAACGCGATGAGCAGAATTTTTTTGTTCATGAAAATTTGAAGCGGTGGAAAAAAAATGAAGGCTGCGGAACTTGCAACCTTCATCATTATAGACACTTAGCGCTCCACATGGAAGCGTTTTTTCCGACTTCGGATCAGCCGTTCGAGGCCGTTTTCTCCGTCGACGCGTTGACATACGTGAGCCACGGAGCATTGTCGGGAGCCGGGCGCTCGCCGCGGATCACCTCAAAAAATCGCTCCTGCAGCAACCGCGTGATCTCGCCCCGCTTGCCGGCACCGACCGTGATCCGGTCAACCGAACGGATCGGAGTGATCTCGGCCGCAGTTCGCGCGATCTGAATCACGGAATCACGCGTGATGCCCGGCAGGATCGAAGCTCCGAGCGGCGGCGTCAGCAATGCACCGTTGTTGACCAGAAAAAGGTTTTCGCCCGAGCCTTCGGAGACGTAGCCGCGATCATCAAGCGCGATTCCCTCACTGAAGCCTCCGAGGATCGCTTCCATCTTGATAAGCTGCGAATTCATGTAGTTGGCGCCGGCCTTGGCGACCGCCGGCAAAGAATTCGTCGTGATCCGCGTCCAGCTGGAAACACAGACGTCGACACCTGCCTCGAGCGCCTCTTCACCGAGATACTTGCCCCAATCCCAGGCGGCGATGTAGCACTGCACCGGATTCGGAAACGGATTGACGCCGAATGCCGGCCGTTCTTCGTTCAGACCGCGAAACACGATCGGCCGCAAATAACAGGCCTCGAGTCCGCTGTCGCGAACGAGTTCGACAGCGGCATCGCAAAAATCCTGACGCCCGAACTTCGTCTCCATCCGATAGATCTTCGCCGAATTGACCAGCCGCTGCATATGTTCGGTCAGTCTGAAGATCGCGGGGCCCTTGGCCGTTTCGTACGCACGGATGCCTTCGAAAACGCTTGAACCGTAATGGATCGCATGCGTCATGACATGTACCCGGGCTTCATCCCAGGCGATCATTTCACCGTCACGCCACACTTTCGGCGCGATTCTCAATGTGCTGACATCTTTTGAAGACATATTTTGATGATTGCTCCTTTCGGATATGAATAAAAGTATGAATAAAATCGGACGCCCGAGGGCGGATTCGATCGCTGATCGACGCTGTTAGGATAGCTTATGGACGTATTAATCGCAAGAATCACCGGGTTGCGTCCCGCCCAGACGAAAACGGGCAGGCCGGCTTCCCGACCTGCCCGTTCAAACCGTCGAAACGGCCGTTAATTGATCGAAATCCGTGCTGACGTATCGTCAAGCCGGCTCGAATAAAAGATGCCGTTGACGAAAACCTGAACCACGATCGGCCGATCACCGGCCCCGACCAAATTTGCCGGAAGCGTCACATCGACCGTATAAACGCCGGGTTCAGCCAACACCGGTGTCGTGATTACGTTCGTACCGGAGATCGTGATGTCGCCGATTCGGACGCTGATCGACGATCCCGGCGTAAAAGTCGCGCCGATGTTGTTTACGCCAGTCAGATAAAGTCTGAGCACCGTCGGAACGCGCCGGCTTCCGCGAAGCTTGAACGTCGTGACCGTAAACGGTTCACGTGTAAACACCCGATTGACAACGTTGAGCGCCTTGACGCGCCCTCCCGCACCGCGAATGTTCGGATCGGTGAACAGATCCGGCCGCGCCGGCACGACTACGATATCGTCGGTAATCACGGTTCCGTTGTTGTTGATCACCACCTTATAAGTTGACCCGGTGTCGGAAGCGACGAGTCCCGGCGGCACGACAAACTCGATCTGCCGGCGGCTGACATACTTGAGACCGACGGCAACGCCGTTGATCGTCATCGTTACGCCGCTGAGTTCAATCGGAAGCGAAAATCGGCGAGAGATCGATCCGACGGATGTCTGGGCAGCTACCGGTTGACTTATTCCCGCCTCGTAGTCGAGCAGCGCGAGCATTCCCGGGGACACGCCCTGGACCGCCGGCGGCGTCTGCGGAGTCGGCGTCGGACTCGGAGTCGGCGTTGGTGTCGGTGATCCGGTCGGAGTCGGAGTCGGAGTCGGAGTCGGCGTTGGCGTCGGCGTCGGAGTTGGCGTCGGAGTCGGGGTCGGTGTCGGCGTCGGAACCGGCGAAGCATTTACGGGCATCCGGCTTGCACCGGTAGCGTATGACATCGTCGAGGCGCCATTGCGGATGACGGTCGGAAGAAGGAAGTAAAACACCTCATTTCCAAGATCGTCATTCCCCGTTCCGATCTCTACCTGCGAAAAGCTGAAGACCATGCGTTTCAGGCTGTTGGTGGTCAGCGGTGCGGTCGTCGGCAGGAAGAAGGACGGCGCCGGAAACTTCGTCAGTCGCGTAAAGATCGCCGAAGCGGCCGGAACGTTGATCGGAAAACCGTAGATCTGCGGCGGGCGGGCGGCAATATCGTTGAGCCCTTCGGTCGAGACCGTCGGAATGGTACCGTCAGGCTTGATGTTGAGACGCGTTTCCATGACAATCGTCTGCGGCGTCCCTGCCAGATCGTAATCAGTAAAGGTCGGATATCGCTGAACGTCTCCGCCAAGCGCACCCGCGTCCGCGGTGCTTCGTGCACAGATTCGGCGGATGGCCGGTGTCGTCGGCTGAAAATCGTAAAGAAAAGTCGCAAATCCCGCCTGATTCACTCCGGCGTGCTCATTCGCCAGGTCACCGTACGAATCGAACAAAAGATAACGACCGTCGCGGCTCAGCCTTTTACCGGAATTGAAGGTGTTGACAACATCGCCGGGATTCGTCCGGGTTGTTGTCGTAACCTGTCGTTTTTGCCCGGCCGGTGCGGCGCTTGCGTCCAGATCGACGAAGAAGATCTCTTCATTGTTGTCGGTATTCGCGCCACCCGTCATCCCGATCACAGGATTGTTCGCATTGCTCATAAACGCGACGCGCAACCCGTTGCCGGAAATTGCCGGGAATCCGTTGTAGATCGGATTACCGATCGATCCGCGCGGCGTCTGTGTGATCTGCTTGACGGCCGCGAGCGTGCGCGAATAAGCGAAAATCTCGTCATTATCGGCACCGGTTCCGTTTCCGCCCGTGACCAGATCGCGGCTCGAGCTGAAGGCGATGTAAAGACCATCGTCATTGATTCCGATGTCACGATTGTCGTCCGCGATCAGTGGCAGTGTTGTCGTGTCGCCGGGAGTCGGTAAACGGCTCGGCAAGGAATTCGTGACGCGCGTAAACGTTCCGCCGGTCAGTTCGCCGAATGGGATCTCTGCACCCGAACTAAGATCCGCGGCCGGCAAAAGCGGCACTTCATACAACCAGATCTCGGTGTTTCCATCAGATGTCAGCGGGTTGGTTCCGTTTGTCGCGGTGAATGAGTTTGCGTCGAACGAACCGGGGTTCGTTGCATTCGGAGCGGTCGGCGTCGACGTCGTCGCATTCGACGAAAATGCGATCCAGCGGCCATCGGTACTGATCACCGGCCGAGTATTGACGATATCGACCTTGATATTGCTGAACACCGGAGCCAACGCGGTGTCGATCAGAAGACTCTTCGTGTCGGTAATCTGGAAAATTCGACGTTGGGCGTAGTCGAAAAGAAAAATCTCGCGACTGCCATCGGCGTTCCGGGGATTCTCGGTCGCGACATCGCCGGCCGATTCAAACACGACGTATCGCCCGTCGCCGGAAATCCCGCCGGCGAACGACTCGCTCTGGTTCGATGTCACCTGCCCGATAACAGAATCGACCTGCGCGGCCGCCGGAATGGCGAATGCCGAGATAATAATGAAAATTACAAAAATGTGAAACTTCACAAAGTCCTCCGAAATAGATGATCTTTACGAGGGCGGAACGGTACTTCCGAAACACGCAACTCCAATCAATCGCAAAACACAGCATTTTAAAGATAAACCAGAGGTTCTGCAAGCAAGTGACAGACCAAAGTTTATGGCGCGTTTGAAAATCAATGCCTTTGATGCCATAAATGTCCCAGCGGGTTGACTTGAATGCCCGATTATTTGTCAGGTTACGGAAAAGAATCGCTTGAATCGCTCTGTCCCTTTAAAGTTGATGATCGTCGCCGGTGAGGCTTCGGGCGACGCGCATGCCGCCAAGCTCGTCCGCGAGTTGCGTGCGGCGTCTGAATCGGAGCCGGTTCTGTTCGGTGCGACCAGCTTCGCACTGCGCAAGGCGGGCGTCGAAGAAATCGTCAACGCCGATCATCTGTCGATAGTCGGCCTGCCGGAGATCGGGCGTGCTTTGCCGATGTTCTGGTCGGCATTCAGAAAACTTCGCAACGCTGCCGTCGAGCGCGCTGCCGACGCGGTAATCCTCGTCGATTTTCCAGAATTCAACCTCAAACTCGCCGGTTCTCTCCGCCGACGCGGCATCAAGGTCATTTATTACATATCTCCGCAAGTCTGGGCGTGGAGAAAATATCGCCTTGGTTCGATCAAACGAAACGTCGATCTTCTGCTGACGATCCTCCCGTTTGAACGCGCATGGTACAAAGAACGTGGATTTGAGCGCGTCGAATACGTCGGCAACCCGAGTGTCAGTGAGGTTCATCCTGAATCCGATCGTCCGTCATTTTTTCAAAAACACGGACTCGACCCCAATCGTCCGTTGGTTGCTCTGCTACCGGGCAGCCGTCACAAAGAGATCACGCGAATTCTCCCCGAAATGCTTCGTTCGGCGCAGAACATCGCCGAAGCCCGTCCGGAAGTCCAATTCGTCATCGCGCTGGCATCGAACCGCAACCGCAACGAGATCGACGATGCGCTCCGTCATGCCGGGCTTGATGCCGCGTCAATTAGCTTCGCCACTGTTGAGAACGAGACCTACGATGCCGTCGCGGCGGCCGACGCGGCGGCGGTCGCAAGCGGCACGGCGACGCTTGAAACGGCGATCCTTGGAACACCGATGGCGATCGTCTACAAAACATCGGAGTTCAACTACCGGCTTTTCTCGCCAATGATCGATGTTCCGCATTTCGGACTTGTCAATCTGGTCGCAGGCGAAAGAGTCGCCGCCGAACTGATTCAGGATGATTTCAACGCCGGGTCGCTCGCCGCCGAGGTGCTGCGCCTGCTCGATCCGGAAATGAACCGCGCGGCCAGACGACGGTTGGCTGAGGTGAAAACGCAGCTCGGAGACGGCGGCGCCTCGCGAAAAGCGGCGGTCGCGATCCTTAATTTGCTCCGCAAGGAATGAGGCGAGATTAATCCGGACCGCACTTGAATCTCCGTTCTCTGCGATGATACGATTTCGCAAAGATTATGGCCGACCAATACGGACTTGTTGAAAAATCGAAGATCATGGATTCGTCGCGGATGACACGTGCTCTTTCGCGTCTGGCGTCTGAGATTGTCGAGGACAATCATGGCGCTTCCGATCTTTACATCGTCGGTATCCGTCGCCGCGGCGTGCCGCTCGCCGAACGGATCGTCGACAATATCGCCGGGCTCGAAGGCGAAACGCCTCATTACGGAATCATCGACATCACGCTTTACCGCGACGATCTTTCGACCGTCGGCGCTAATCCGATCGTCAATCGAACGGAATTGACGCACGATATTGAGGGCAAGAACATCATCCTCGTCGATGACGTGCTGTACACGGGCCGGACTATCCGTGCCGCGATGGATCAGCTGATGGACTTCGGACGCCCGAACCGGGTCATGCTCGCGGTTCTTATCGACCGCGGGAAGGAACATCGTGAGCTGCCGATCCAGGCCGACTATATCGGAAAAACGGTTCCGACAAAACGGACCGAGATCATCAAAGTGATGCTCAAGGAATTTGACGACGAAGAATCGGTTTGGATCTACGAAAAGCCGATGTAAGTTATTTGAAAGCAAGGATTTGGAGTCCTTGCTTTCTTTTTGGGAATGGGAACCGATTTTCCGATCCGGACAATGGGTACCGAAACCGTATGAAGCCTTTTCGCCGACGTGACCTTCTCGGAATCCGCGACCTGACTGCCGCGGACATTACCGGAATTCTGAATACCGCCGAGAACTTCCGCGAGATCAATTCACGCGAGATAAAGAAGGTTCCGACGCTTCGCGGGAAAACGGTCATAAACTTATTTTTTGAAAACTCGACGCGAACGCGGACTTCGTTCGAGCTGGCGGCGAAACGCTTGTCAGCCGACGCGGTCAACATCTCGGTGTCGTCGTCGTCGGTGACGAAGGGCGAGACACTTGTCGATACGGCGCTCAACCTCGACGCGATGGAACCGGACTGCATCGTCGTCCGCCATGGAAGCGCCGGCGTCCCGCATCAGCTCGCAAAGGTTTCGAGGGCGGCGATCGTCAATGCCGGCGACGGAGCGAACGAGCACCCGACACAGGCCTTGCTCGATGCGATGACGATCCGCGAGCACAAGGGCGGGGTCGAAGGGCTTGAGGTCGCAATTCTCGGCGACATCCTTCACAGCCGCGTAGCGCGTTCAAACATTCATCTGCTGACAAAGCTCGGCGCCCGGGTCCGCGTGGCTGGCCCGAAGACACTTGTTCCGGCAGATTTTTCCGGATTTGTCGAAAACGGCCTGATTGTTTGTCCGCATATTGAAGACGCAATCCGCGACGCTGATGTGGTGATGATCCTGCGGATCCAGAAAGAGCGGATGGACTCAGCCTTTTTCCCGACGCTGCGCGAGTATTCGATCCATTACGGACTGACGAACGAGCGGCTCGATCTCGCGCGGAAAGACGCGATCGTGCTGCATCCGGGACCGATGAACCGCGGTATCGAGATCGCGTCGGAAGTCGCCGACAGCAAACGTTCGCTGATACTGGACCAGGTAAAATACGGCGTCGCCGTCCGCATGGCCGTGCTCTACCTGGCAACCGGCGGCGGATGAAAAAGAAGGAGGTTCGATTTTGGATCTTCGATCTTTGGTCTTTGATCTTTGGTCTTTGATCTTTGGTCTTCGATCTTCGACCTTTGGTCTTTGGTCTTTCGATCTTTGGTCTTTGGTCTTTGTTTTCGACCTCTGATCTTTGGTCTTTGGTTTTCGATCTTTGGTTTTCGATCTTTGGTCTTTGGTCTTTGATCTTTGATCGTCGATATCTTGGATCTTGAATAATTTGAATCTTGAATCTGACGTCTGACGTCTGACATCTGAATTCTGAAGACATCTGCCGTCTGCCGTCTGACATCTGACGCTGACCACCAACCAATGAAGCTACTTATCAAGAACGGGCATTTGATCGATCCCGCAGAGAACCAAAACAGCGGACGCGATCTGTTGATTGAAAACGGTCGCATCAGCGGCTGGCTCGCGCCGGGCGATCCGTCGCCAACGGACTGTGAGGTCTTCGACGCATCCGGCTACATCGTCGCGCCGGGTTTTATCGATCTTCATGTGCATTTGCGTGAACCGGGGCAGGAACACAAGGAAACGATAGCGACGGGCTGCGCGGCGGCGGTTGCCGGCGGATTCACCAGCGTTTGCCCGATGCCGAACACGAACCCGATCAACGACAACGCCGCAATCACCCGGTACATGATCGAGCAGGCCGAACGCGCCGGGCTCGCCAACGTCTTTCCCGTCGGGGCGATCACCAAAGAATCGAACGGATCGGAACTCGCCGAAATGGGCGAAATGAAAGCCGCCGGCGCGGTCGCCGTGTCGGATGACGGCCGGCCGGTTCCGAACGCCGGAATGATGCGGCGCGCGATGGAGTATGCAAAGGACTTCGATCTTCCGGTCGTCGATCATTGCGAGGACAAGTCTTTGTCATCGGGCGGGGTTATGCACGAGGGACGGCTTTCGCTTCTCCTCGGGCTCAAGGGCATGCCCGCGCTCGCCGAGGATCTCGACGCCGTCCGCGACATCTATCTTGCCAAAGACACGGGCGCTCATGTTCACATCGCGCATATTTCGACCAGAGGCGCGGTCGAGGCCGTCCGCCGTGCCAAGCAGGAAGGGGTTCGTGTCACATGCGAGGTCGCGCCGCATCATTTCACCCTGACCGATGCCGCCGTCGAAGGCTACGACACCAATACCAAAATGTCTCCGCCGCTGCGCAGCCGCGAGCATCTTGAGGCGATTCTTGAGGGCATCGCCGACGGAACGATCGATGCGATCGCGACCGACCATGCCCCGCATCACGCCGACGAAAAAGCGCTTGAATACGATCGCGCGCCGTTCGGCGTGACCGGGCTCGAATCCGCCGTTGGATTGGCGTTCACCGAGTTGGTTCACACCGGACTTATCGATCTCGTCCGGCTCGTTGAGCTGCTTTCGACAAACCCGGCCCGTGCGTTTCGGCTCGCGAACCGCGGAACTCTCAAGGTCGGTTCGATCGCGGACGTGACGATCCTTGATCCGACGCTTGACTGGATTTACCGCAACGCCGATTCGCGCTCGAAGTCGAAGAATTCCCCGTACGACGGACGACAATTTAACGGCGCCGCAATCGCGACGATTGTGGGCGGAAAGATCGTTTACCGACGCTGATCGCTTTTTTCGAGCTTCGGAAATCGGTTATCATCAAGTAATTCAAATCATTTGGGAGACGATCATGACGATTCGGATTTTTAGCCTTTTATTGTTGCTGTTTGCCGGCGCCAGTCTCGTCGCGGCGCAGGACGAAAAGGAAAATTACATCGGTTTCAAGGGCGGAGTTTCAATTCCGCAGCTGAGCAGCAGCGACGACAACGAGCTGAGCCGTGACTACAAATCGCGGATCGCGCCGAATTTCGGCGCCTTTGTCGATCTCGGAATTGCGAGGCGAACATCGTTCCAGTTTGAGGTCAATTACGCCGGTCAAGGCGGCAAGCGCGACGGGATTCAACCGGTCACTCAACCGATTCCCGGACTGCCGTCGCTTCCGGCCGGGAACTATTATTACGCGAACTTCAAGAACACCGCGAAGCTTACGTACCTCGAAATTCCGGCGATGCTCAAGTACAGATTCGGGCCAAAGGACAAACTGCGGCTCTTTGTAAACGGCGGTGTTTATTACGGATATTTGATCAAGGCCGAGACCGTGACGAAGGGTTCAAGCACGCTCTTTCTCGATCGCGACGGTCGGATGCCTTTGCTGTTGCCGCCCGCCGGCACTCCGTTTCCGGCAATTCCGTTCGATGCGACAACCGACGTCAAAAGCGAACTCAACAAGAACAACTTCGGCGTCACCGGCGGCGGCGGATTCGAAATCCCCCACAAATCAAATTACTTTTTGTTTGATGCCAGGATCTCTTACGGGCTTTTGTCGATTCAACGCGACACGGCGCTCAACGGCAACTCAAAAACGGGCAATATCGTGATCTCCGTTGGCTACGCATTTGGGCTGAAAAAATGAACCGATCAATATTAATTCTCATCGCCGCGGCATTTTTTGCCGGTTCGGCTTGTCAGCCGCCTGCGCCGACGGCGAACCGGACGGCGCCGCAGAATCCGGCATCTTCACCGCAGAATATCGTCGTACCGGAAGTCGCTCCGACACCGACGCCGAATCTGACCGGAATGGAATCGGCGTTTACCGACATCGAAGCCGGAAAATGCAAGACCGGCGAAAGCAACAAAAAAGAGGGTTGGTCGATCCGGTTATGCGAAGGCTTCGCGGGCTATCGTTTTGAGGTTTACCAGGACGAGATCCGGCAATCGATGAACGTTATTTCACCGACCGGCGAAAAATCCGAGCTCGATTTTCAGACACTTGTCGCGGGCGGGCATTCGACTTTTGCGCAAAGTGTGGAATGGCGGTACAAGAAGATCGACGGGAAGCCCGTTCCAATGTCGTTCATGGTTCAATTCAACTCGAACGATCCGAAAGCGGACATGAAGTCGACTCCGCTTTGGGTCGTGGTCAAAGTTTCGCCTGCCGGAAGCTGCATTACGGACGTCGTCGCCAATTCGCCGACGCAGGTCGAAGAGGCGCGTGCATTCGCCGACAATATTGAACCGCGACCGTGCCGAACCGCAAATCAGTGAACGATCACTGGCGTAATAATGCCGTAAAGACTTTGCGATCGGCACGGATCGGCATCCATCGGCATAAATTGTTCCGTCCGGGCGACGTTCAACCCGAATCAAAACCTATCGCTGATTGAATAGGATGAACGCGAAAGTCTTCTGGTTCGCGAAAACACAGTTTTTCGCGAACGGTTGGCAATCCGCGAGGTCACGCCGCGCAGACGAAGCAATCGAGTCGTTGGGGTGTTCGGCGTATTTCGCGTGCTTAACAGTATGAACCCGAGTCCCGTATTTTGGCCTCATCCGTCCGCTTTGACAATCACGGACATTCGGCGCATTTTATTGAAATTATGCGGATTATTCTTTCAGTCTTGATCGCCCTTTCGCAAATCGCCGCGACCGCCGGTTTTACCTTCGCACAGGAACAATTCGATCTTCTGATCACCAACGCGCGCATCATCGACGGAACCGGAAATCCCTGGTTCCGCGGCTCGGTTGCGATCCGCGGCGGAAAGATCGTGCGTGTCGGGCGCTTCAACGCGGCCGGTGCAAAACAGACGATCGATGCCGGCGGCCGGATCGTGGCTCCCGGATTTATCGACGTTCATACGCACACCGAAGATGTTTATTCACATCCGGCGGCGGAGAACTTCATCCGGATGGGCGTCACGACGCTCATCACAGGCAATTGCGGAGGTTCCGCGACCGATATCGGCGAATTCCTCGGACGCGTCAACTCGACTCCGCTGGCAGTCAATATTTCGACCCTGATCGCGCACGGATCGGTCCGCTCGAAAGTGATGGGGCTCGATGACCGCCAACCGACGCCCGAGGAACAGGCGGCGATGAACGCGATGGTCGAAAAAGGCATGCGCGACGGAGCGGTCGGACTTTCAACCGGACTGATCTATCTTCCCGGAACGTTCGCCAAGACCGAAGAGGTCGTCGGGCTGGCACGATCGGCTGCAAAATTCGGGGGCGTTTATGCGTCTCACATCCGCGATGAAGGTTCGAAGGTCGTCGAATCGGTCGAAGAAGCGATCAGCATCGGCGAGCAGGCAAACATGCCGGTCGACATTTCGCATTTCAAGATCTCGAGCAAAGCGCTTTGGGGACAAAGCAAAACGACGATTGGGCTTGTCGAAGCCGCGCGAAGGCGAGGTCTGACCGTCACCGTCGATCAATATGCTTATACCGCATCATCGACCTCGCTCGATTCCCGCGTTCCGAGCTGGGCGATTGCCGGCGGCCGTGAACAAGGCCGCAAACGTCTTGCGGATCCGGAAGTTCGGAAACGGGTTGTTCAGGAGATGAAGGATGAGCTCAAGCGTAAGGATTTCAAGGACTACAGTTTCGCCTTCGTTGCCAATTATCGCCCGAATCCCGAATTCAACGGCAAGAACATTGCCGAGATCACAAAGCTGGTGCGCGGAAAAAAGAAGCTCGACGCGCAGATCGATCAGATTCTTGAAATGTACGACAAGGGCGGCGCGCAGATGGTCTATCACGTGATGAATGAGGACGATGTCCAAAACATCATGCGTCAGCCGTTTACGATGATCGCTTCGGACAGCGGCGTCCGCCAGTTCGGTTCGGGCGTTCCGCATCCGCGCGGCTACGGGAACAACGCAAGAGTTCTGGGCCGCTACGTCCGCGAGTTGGGCGTGATCACGCTCGAGGACGCCATCAGGAAGATGACGTCGCTTCCGGCGCAGACGTTCGGCTTGCGCGACCGCGGACTGATCCGCGAAGGATTCGCGGCCGACGTCGTGATCTTCGATGAAACGACGGTCGGCGATAAGGCGACATTTGAGAATCCGCATCAATATGCCGTCGGATTCACATCGGTGCTGGTTAACGGAGAATTGGTCTTCGACGGTACTAAAATGACGGGATCGATGCCCGGCGCGGCGCTCCGCGGTCCCGGATTTTAGTCAAACGCCAGAGTTACGCCTTCAGGCGTGAAGTCAGAGTTACGCCTTCAGGCGTGAAGCAGAATATGAGAAAACGAATATTGTTGTTCGCACTGGTCGCGGCGGTCGCCGTTGGTTTCGCTTCAAAACGGGATTTTCCGAACGGCGAATGGATCGATCTTTCATACGATTTCTCGGCCGAAACAGTCTATTGGACGACCGATGACGGATTTCGGAAAGAGACCGTCGCCGAAGGCAAAACGCCTCAGGGGTATTACTATTCGTCATACAAGATCAGCACGCCGGAACATGGCGGCACGCATCTCGACGCGCCGATTCATTTTGCCGAGGGACGGCAGACGACCGAACAGATTCCGTTGACAAATCTGATCGGTTCAGCCGTCAAGATCGATGTTTCCGCAAAAGCGCTCGGAAATCGCGATTACGCGGTGACGATTGACGATCTCACGGTATGGGAGCGCCGCAACGGACGGATTCCTGACGGCGCGATCGTGCTTATCCAGACCGGCTACGGCCGATTCTGGCCGGATCGGGCCCGATATATGGGGCTCGACGGTGAAACAAAGCACTTCCCTTCGCTTGGAACGGACGCGGCGCGGTGGCTTGTCAAGAACCGGCGGATCAAGGCCGTCGGCATCGACACGGCGAGCATTGATGTCGGAATCTCGACGACGTTCGAAACCCACGTTGCGTTGATGAGCGAGAATGTGCCGGCGTTTGAAAATGTCGCCAATCTCGACAAATTACCGGCAAAGGGATTTCAGATAGTCGCGCTGCCGATGAAGATCAAGGGTGGAAGCGGCGCTCCGCTGCGGATCGTCGCTTTCGTCGGCAAATGACGCCGATAGCAAGGCTTTGAATGATTTCAGGCGCCGTGCTCCGAATAAGCCGGAACGCGGCGCCTGAGTGATTCTGAACGCGAATTATCCTGAATTACACATCGGAATGTTCGCCCGCAATACTCGCCAAACACACGAAACGATTTTACCGATTAAGAATTTGCCTGAAGCAACGGTTTCATTGCGATTCGCGCAACGACGGCAACAAACACGGTATTTCCAACAAGCCTCGGCCGGAACTGATGCTTCAAGCTGATAATTTCGCGTTTTTGGCGTCTTCGCGGGCAAAACTCCCTTCCGAAAACGGGATCTATTCGACGATTGCCGTCGGCAGTTCCTCGCCCGATTTTTCGGCTGACCAGATCGGTGCCGTCCCGATCGCGGGATCGTTCGATTCCGCCGTTTCAAGCGCAAATCCGAGAACTTCGTCGATCATGTCAACCGCATGGATCGTCAGATCTTCGCGTACTTCCTCCGGAATATCGGCGAGATCCTTCTCGTTGTCTTTTGGAAGAATGATCGTCCTCAATCCGAATCTGTGCGCTGCAAGCAACTTTTCCTTGACGCCGCCGATCGGCAAAACTTTCCCGCGCAAAGTGATCTCGCCGGTCATTGCAACATCATGGCGCGCGCGCTGCCCCGTCAGGATCGAGACGATCGCGGTCGCCAGCGTAATTCCGGCACTCGGCCCGTCTTTCGGGATCGCGCCTTCGGGCACGTGGACATGAAGATCCTTTTCGTTGAAAACCTCGGGGTCGAGACCGAGTTTATCGGCCCGCGTCTTGACGCAGGTCAACGCTGCGCGCGCCGATTCCTGCATCACCTCGCCGAGTTTGCCGGTGAGCGTAACGCTGCCCTTGCCTTTGACGAGCGTCGCTTCAACCTGCAGCACATCGCCGCCGACCTCGGTCCAGGCAAGACCGTTGACCAGCCCGATCTCACTTTTGCGCGCAATGTCCTGTTTGCGGAACCGAATCGTCCCAAGCAGTTCACGGACCTTTTCGGCATCGATCACCGAACGGAATTCTTCCTTCGACGCGTTCACGACAAACTGTTTCGCAACTTTTCGCAGACACGATGAAATTTCCCGCTCAAGATTTCTGACACCGGCTTCACGAGTGTAATGCCGGATGACCTCAAGAATTCCGTCATCGGTAAACTTCACCATTTCCCCGTCGAGCCCGTTGCCGTCAGCCTGCTTCGGGATGAGATGCCGCTTTGCGATCTCCGATTTCTCACGTTCCGTGTATCCGGAAAGATTCAGAATCTCAAGCCGATCCTGAAGCGCCGGCGGAATCGTATGCAGAACGTTCGCCGTCGCGATGAAAAACACCTGCGAAAGATCGTAGTCTACATCGAGATAATGGTCGCGGAACGTGCTGTTCTGTTCGGGATCGAGTACTTCGAGCAGAGCCGCCGACGGATCGCCGCGGAAATCCCGCCCGAGTTTGTCGACCTCATCGAGGAGGATGACCGGATTGATCGTACCGGCGCGTTTCATCAACTGAACGATCTGCCCCGGAAGAGCCCCAATGTAAGTCCGACGATGCCCGCGGATCTCTGCTTCGTCGTGAACGCCGCCAAGGGCGAGCCGGACGAACTTGCGGCCGGTCGCACGCGCGATCGATTTCCCCAATGATGTTTTTCCGACGCCCGGAGCTCCGACAAAGCACAGAATCGTTCCTTTCGGGTTCTTAACCAACTGGCGGACCGCGAGATATTCGAGAATCCGGTCCTTGATCTTTTCCAGACCGTAATGATCTTCATTGAGGACGCGCTCGGCCTCGCCAAGGTCCTGAATTTCGTCGGATCGCTGCTGCCACGGAACGTTGAGAAGCCAGTCGATGTAAGTTCTTGAGACGGTCGATTCCGCCGACATCGGCGACATCGCTTCGAGCCGCGCAAACTCCTGAAGCGCCTTGTCCCGTGCTTCATCAGACATTCCGGCGTCCTCGATCTTCTTCTTCAGTTCTTCGAGTTCGGCCTTTTCGTCTTTGCGGCCGAGTTCTTTGTGGATCGCCTTGATCTGCTCGTTCAAATAATACTCGCGCTGATGCTTGTCCATCTGCTTTTTGGTGCGCGCGTGGATGTTGCGGTCGAGCTGTTTCTTTTCGATCTCGGCCTCAAGAATATCGATCAGTCTTTGAAGGCGTTCCTGAACCGATGACATTTCGAGAAGTTTTTGTTTCTCGTCGACGGTGATCCTCAAATGCGACGACATTGCGTCAGAGATCTGCGCGGCCGAGATCCCGCGGAGCGATGCATGAAGCGCGTCCGAATAAGCGTCGGGCGACACTCTGAGAAGCTGTTCGACGAGATTATGGATCTTCTGGAGTAGCCCGTCGGTACGGTAGCCGGATTCGTCGACCGACTCTATTTTTCGGACATAGGCATAAAACATCCCGTTGGCGTCCTGTTCGACGCGTACGGCGACACCGCGGTCACGGCCTTCAACCACGACCTTGATCTGGCCGTTGTCCTGCTTTTGCGCCTGCAGGATGCGGCCGAGAGTTCCGACCGTGTAAACCTGATCGGCGTTCGGTTCATCGACCGATGCATCATGCTGGGTTGCGAGGAAAATGTTGCGCTCGCCGATCATCGCCTTTTCAAGCGCCGCGACGGAGCTCGCTCGACCGATCTTGAAGGCGACCTTCGTGTACGGAAAGATTACGACATCGCGAATCGGAACCATCGGAAAACGGACGATATCCTTCGGCATCTGATCTGAAAATTCTTGCATATTTTGAAATTCGAATCGGGATTTGCTTTCGATACAGTTTCAATCGGCTCAGTTTTCTGATTTTAAATGATTGCGAGCGCCGAATACAAGAAGGAGGAAGGGCGGATTTTGGATTTTCGATTTTTGATCTTGGACTTTTGATCTTAGAGTTTTGATCTTAGAGTTTTGATCTTTGATCTTGGACTTTTGATCTTAGGGTTTTGATCTTTGATCTTGGACTTTTGATCTTAGAGTTTTGATCTTTGATCTTGGACTTTTGATCTTTGAGTTTTGATCTTTGATTTTGAGCAGGCCCTAGACTCTAAATCTGGAATCTGAAATCTTACGTCTGACATCTTACGTCTGACTTCTGACGTCTGACATCTGACGTCTGACGTCTGACATCTGACGTCTGACATCTGACATCTGACGTCTGACATCTGACATCTGACATCTGACGTCTGGAAAC